>REDV01000119.1 GCA_007695365.1 Cryomorphaceae bacterium
ACGCATAGGACACAAAAAAGGAGAGCATAGCCCCCCTTTCTTTTGTGGAGAATACCGGATTCGAACCGGTGACCTCTACACTGCCAGTGTAGCGCTCTAGCCAACTGAGCTAATTCCCCATTTCAATCCTGGAACTGTACTCAGGTGACCTTCCCGACTGCTGTCGGGACGCTCTAGCCAACTGAGCTAATTCCCCATTTTTCAATCCTGGAACTTTACCCAGGTGACCTTCCCGACTGCTGTCGGGACGCTCTGCTCCCGAAGCATTTCGGGAAGCTAATTCCCCTCAAACGCCGGCATCGTTTTGCCGTTGCGGTCGGCAAATGTAGGAAAATTTGAACTTTGCACATCCAAATTGATGTTTTGAATTTAATTCGTGCGACAGAACCCGTTTTGAAGGATATTCTTGGGGCAAAGCAAGCCTTGCAGTTTGATTCCGTGGGTGGTGGAAGCATCAACCATGCTTACCGCGTAAAAGCGGGTGGAAAATCGGTTTTTGTGAAACTGAACCAACCCAAAGCCTACCCGGGAATGTTTGCCGCAGAAGAACGCGGCTTGAATCTATTGCGGGCAAGGAGCCGTTTTCACATTCCTGAGGTGCTCAAAACGGCCGAAACGCCCGATGCCGCTTTTATCATCATGGAGTTGATTGAGACTGGCATTCCCAAAGAGGATTTCTGGGAGGGATTCGCCTGCAACCTCGCGCACATGCATCAGCAAGGCAACAGTGTTTTTGGCCTCGATCACGAAAATTACATTGGCTCATTGCCTCAAGCGAATCACACACGCGCTGGCTGGGCAGACTTCTATGTAGAAATGCGACTGGAACCTCAACTCAAACAAGCACGTAACATGGGTCTGGCCGATGTTGCTCTTTGCAAATCCTTCGACCGGCTTTTTGCACAAATGGATAACCATTTCCCAGAGGAGGCTCCTGCCCTCCTTCACGGCGACCTCTGGAGCGGAAACTTCATGTGCACATCTGCAGGGACGGCTACCATTTTCGACCCGGCGGTATACTATGGTCACAGAGAAATGGACCTCGCCATGAGCAAGCTTTTCGGCGGTTTCGACCGAAGGTTTTACGAATTTTACCACGAGAGTTATCCATTGGAAAACGGATGGCAGGAACGCATCCCCCTCGGACAACTCTATCCACTGCTCGTTCACGTGAATTTGTTTGGCGGAGGATATGTACAACAACTTAAGTCTTGCCTGCACCGGTTTGTCTGAAGACCTTCTTCGACAACAACGCTCAAATAGTGCAACCCACAAAACTTACATTTTTGGATTTCAGGATGTAAGAGAATCATCTTGAAACAACCTTCATCAATTTATGGGGTCATAAGTATATACCAATCGCCAGCCTCAACACTATGTATTCACTCAAAGGCATAGTCATTTGTTTCTTCATCTGCTTTCGGGTATTTGCGCTACCCGCCCAGGATGTAGTGTTCATCTTAACAGCCATGCAGGAAGTGTACAAGGTACATTTGGCTGATTGCGAACCCGAGTTGATTACTCCACTTGTTGATCCCCAAAACAATACGCCCTTTGTAAGTAACGACATCGCATATGGATCCGACAGTATGCTGTATGTGATTGGCGGAGCAGGGCTTTTCAGGATTGACCCACAATCGGGAGAAATCACATTTGTAACACCAACTCCCGGAGTGGCTCTCTCTGTTGGTCTTTTCGGAACCATGGACGGGCAACTCATCAGCATCGGAGCCTTTGGCGATGTGCACATAGTAGATATTGAATCGGGAGTTGTGACTTTTGAAGGCAATTCCGGTTTAACCCCCGGAGGAGACATCACCTTCTACAAGGGTGAGCTGTATGTGGTTGACAGTGGAAACCAGCTCTGGTTGCTGGATCTTAATGATGTTGCCAACCCCGTTCTGGTAACAACCGCCCCCGGGCCGGTTCACCTCGGAATGACCACCCTTGTTGAGTCATGCAACGAGCAAACATTGGTACTCACCACTGTGGGCGACATCATCACCTTTGATCCTGAGTCGGGCGAGTCGTTGACCCTGTGCGCAGACCTTGTACCCCCATTCAACCAAATTTACGGAGCAGCGGCCGAAAACGCGCCGCTGGCGCAAACCTATTGCAGTATTATTTTCGACCTCGATGCCGACAACAGCTCGGGGGCGGGCGGAACTGATTTCAATGCCGGACAAGCATGCGATACGGCATCTTTTCCGCTGGCAGATGAAGATTGCCTGCTGGAGTCCGACCATGCTATAGACAGTATTCAAGTGATGCTCACTGGCGTGTTGGATGCACCCAGCGAGTTTATCACGATTCCTTCCTCTCCCGGATTTGTGGTTAACGGCAATGGTACTGCATCAGTAACCATTCTCAATCCCGACACCCTTGCCAATCAACTGCTTTGCGAATTACTGTCGGAAAGTCAATACGTGCATACAGGATCTGCGTCGCCCGGCGTCCGAACCGTAGCAATAACCCCCTTTTCAACAGGAAATGCCGGTCCAACTGCGCATATGTTTGCAGAATTGATTCCCGCACCTGACGCAGGGAGCGACGAGGAAGTTGTGATTTGCCCAAACGACACCGTAAATCTTCAATCACTCCTGCCTCCCTTTGCCGAACCGGGCGGCGTTTGGCTGAACAGCGAAGGAGTATCGGTTTCACCTGTAGTAACCGCAAACTCCGGCAGCCTGACCTACCAGGTAGAAAACGAATATTGCTCGTCCTTTTCAGTGTGGACAATCAGCCAGGGTGAAATCCCTTCTTCAGATTTTATCACTTCACCTCCAACCTGCCCCGATAGCTGCGATGCGCAGATTCTGATACTTCCATCACCCGGAACCGTTGTGCAATTCAACGGCAGCATCGCCGGGGGAATCATCGAGAACCTTTGCCCCGGACTATACAACTTTTCGCTGTTGAGCGATGATGGGTGTAGCGCAAATGACTCTGTTATTGTGGATAATCCTGAAATCAGCGCCGACATCATTTGGCCGGAGACGATTTGTTTGGACGAACCCACCGTTTTTGAGATCAGCACATCTGCCCAATGGGAAGTGTTCTACAACGGTGAGCCCATTACTGACTCTGTATTCACTCCCAATGCAACAGGAATACAGTGCATTACGCTGATCGAAATCAACGGATGCACAGAACTTGAGTTTTGCACGGAAGTGGTAGATTGCAGTCCTTCGCCTCCTTCTCCCCCCGATGGTTTGTATATTCCCAATGCCTTTACACCCGATGGCGATGGCATCAACGATTTGTTCGGCGTGGTTTCAACGCTTGAATTTGAGCGATTTGAGCTGAGCATCTACAACCGGCTGGGGCAACTCATGTTCAACTCGGTTGACCCGGACGAGCAATGGCGCGGAAACCCTCCCGGAAGTTCAGACTTTGTATCGGATGGCGTGTACGTGTGGGTGCTTGCATATCGCGTGTCCGGCGACATTGAATCGGCCAAACTCAATGGCTTTGTGACGGTATTGAGATAAGACGCGCCACAGTGCTTATCTTTGCCCAAAACCATCACCATGAGCAACGAGCGCATCAACACCAGCAAAGCCCCCAAACCTGTAGGTCTGTACCCGCACGCCCGCAAGGCAGGTAACCTGTTGTTTTTGTCGGGAGTAGGGCCGCGAAGTGCAGGCTCCGATGCCAACGACTCAGGTGTGCCCGGGCTTGAACTGGACCACAACGGAAACTTCAAGTCTTTTGATTTTGAAGCCCAGGTGCATTCGGTGTTCTATAACGTGCGCGAAATTCTCGAAGCATCGGGCTCGTCGTGGAACGACCTGGTGGATGTAACCGTCTTTCTGGTGAACATGAAGCGTGATTTCCACACCTTTAACCGCATCTACGCTGAGTACTTCAAAGACAATCAGCCTTGCAGAACCACTGTGGAAATCAACAGCCTGCCCACACCCATTGCCATTGAACTCAAATGCATTGCGGTGCTCAACAACGCTTCCTGAACAAGCGTTCCGCTTCATATTGTCCGGCCAAAATCACCGCTTGGGCAGGGTTGGGCAAATTCACTAAATTCGCGGACTTGTAAAAGCAGGCCGCAATGAGCAGCAAATACCCCGAATACAAAGGTTTAGACCTTTCCGCCGTCGCTTCCGACATTCAGAAAGTTTGGGAGCAGGAACAAACCTTTCAGCAGAGCATTAGCTCACGCGATGAAAGCAAACCCTTTGTGTTTTACGAAGGACCCCCTTCCGCCAACGGGATGCCGGGTATTCACCACGTGATGGCCCGTACCATTAAAGACCTTTTTTGCCGTTACAAAACACTCAAAGGCTACCGCGTAAACCGCAAAGCAGGCTGGGACACCCACGGCCTGCCCATAGAGCTGGGCGTAGAAAAAGAGCTCGGCATCACCAAAGAAGATATCGGCAAGAAAATCAGTGTAGAGGATTACAACAAGGCATGTAAAGAAGCCGTGATGCGCTACACCGATGTGTGGAACGACCTTACCGTGAAAATGGGCTACTGGGTAGATATGGATGACCCGTACGTGACTTACGAAAACAAGTACATCGAATCGGTTTGGTGGCTGTTGAAGCGCCTCTACGACAAGAATCTGCTCTACAAAGGCTACACCATTCAGCCCTATTCGCCCAAAGCCGGTACCGGCCTCAGTACGCACGAACTGAACCAGCCCGGCTGCTACCGCGATGTGAAAGACACCTCGGCCGTCGCACAATTCGCCATGCGCCCCACCAACCACCCGCTTGAGGCTGAGCTAGTCAAAGCCGGCCATGCTGATGTGTCGTTCCTCGCCTGGACCACCACGCCCTGGACACTTCCTTCCAACACAGCCCTCGCCGTCGGTCCCAATATTGAGTATGTGCAAGTACTCAGTTTCAACCAGTACACCCACCAACCCATCAACGTGGTGTTGGCCAAATCACTGCTCGAATATCAGTTTAGCGGTAAATATACCGCCGTGCAAAACCGCGAAGAACTGACCTACTCCGAGGGCGACAAACTAATCCCATACCTCGTGGTGAACAGCTTCACCGGAAAAGAACTTGCGGGAATTCGCTATCACCAATTGCTTCCCTTTGCCTTGCCCATGGACAACGCAGATGAGGCCTTTCGCGTGATTCCCGGAGATTTTGTAACCACCGAAGACGGTACCGGCATTGTGCACATTGCACCCACCTTCGGTGCCGACGACATGAAAGTGGCCCGCGAAGCAGGTGTGCCGCCTATGCTTGTGCCCGACGAAAACGGCAACCCCACGCCGTTGGTAGATTTGCAGGGCAGGTTTGTTCCTCAAATGGGCGAGCTTGCCGGCAAGTACGTGAAGAACGAATACTACGCTGACGGCGAAGCCCCCGACAAATCGGTGGATGTGGAAATCAGCGTGAGACTGAAAACCGAAAACAAGGCCTTTAAAGTGGAGAAGTACGAACACAGCTACCCTCACTGCTGGCGTACCGACAAGCCTATTCTATACTATCCGCTCGACAGTTGGTTTGTGCGCACTACCGAGAAAAAAGACCGGCTGATTGAACTGAACAAAACCATCAACTGGAAGCCCAAATCTACCGGCGAAGGTCGCTTTGGCAACTGGCTCGAAAACCTCAACGACTGGAATCTGAGTCGGTCGCGGTACTGGGGCATCCCTATTCCCATTTGGCGCACCGAAGACGGCAGCGAAAGCCGTTGCATCGGCTCAGTGGAAGAACTCAAACACGCCTGCGACGAGGCCGTTCAAAAGGGTGTAATGGAAAGCAATCCGCTGGCTGATTTCACCCCCGGCGACTTCTCCAAAGACAACTACGAAAGCTTTGACCTGCACAAAAACTACATGGACAAGGTAGTGCTGGCTTCTTCGAAAGGCGAGCCTATGCGACGCGAAGCCGACCTTATTGACGTGTGGTTCGACTCAGGCTCTATGCCCTACGCCCAATGGCACTATCCTTTTGAAAACAAAGAGAAGGTGGACAACGGCGACCTCTTTCCCGCCGATTTTATTGCTGAGGGCGTGGACCAGACCCGCGGCTGGTTTTTTACGCTGCACGCCATCGGTACACTTTGCTTCGATTCCGTTGCCTACAAAAACGTGGTGTCGAATGGCCTGGTGCTCGATAAAAACGGGCAGAAAATGTCAAAACGCCTCGGCAACGCCATCGACCCTTTTTCAACCCTTGATAACTATGGCGCGGATGCCGTGCGCTGGTACATGGTGACCAACGCACAGCCCTGGGACAACCTGAAATTTGATCTGGACGGAATCACCGAGGTGCAGCGAAAGTTCTTCGGAACATTGTACAACACCTATGGCTTTTTTGCACTGTACGCCAATGTAGATGGCTTCCGTCATGAAGAAAAGTCGGTGCCACTCAACG
The DNA here is from genome assembly GCA_007695365.1 of Cryomorphaceae bacterium. Classification (NCBI taxonomy): domain Bacteria; kingdom Pseudomonadati; phylum Bacteroidota; class Flavobacteriia; order Flavobacteriales; family Cryomorphaceae; species Cryomorphaceae bacterium. The sequence continues at coordinate 6,360 of REDV01000119.1, forward strand.
AGCGGCCCGAGATTGACCGCTGGATTATTTCTCAGTTAAATTCTCTGGTGCAAGCTGTTGACGCAGCCTATAACGATTACGAGCCCACCCGCGCAGGCCGACTCATTCAGGAGTTTGTAACCGATCACCTCAGCAACTGGTACGTTCGTTTGTGCCGTCGCCGATTCTGGAAAGGCGATTACAGCTCCGATAAAATTGCCGCTTACCAAACCCTGTACGAATGCCTCGAAAAGGTGGCCATTTTGATGGCACCCATTGCGCCTTTTTACAGCGACCGACTTTACCGCGATCTAAACAACACCACGGGCCGGCTTGAAGCACAAAGCGTGCATCTGGCGCTTTTTCCGGAAAGCGAAACCAGCAGCATAGACACCGAACTCGAAGCCCGCATGCAACTCGCGCAGCGCGTTTCATCGTTGGTGCTCAGTTTGCGGAAAAAAGAGCAAATCAAGGTGCGACAGCCGCTGGCCCGCGTGCTGATTCCGGCCACGCAAACCGCCATGGTTCAGCGCTTAGAGCAGGTGAAAGATTTGATTCTGGCCGAAGTAAATGTAAAATCCATGGAGCTTCTCACCGAAGACCAGGGCATGCTTGTGAAAACCATCAAGCCCAATTTTAAACTGCTCGGCAAACGTTTTGGCCCGCTCATGAAAGCTGTTGCTGCGGGGGTCAATGCCCTCGATCAGGAAGCGATTCGCGCAGCCGAAGCCAACGGCAAGCTCATGATAGAGGTTGAAGGACAAACGCATGAGCTGAATCTTGAGGAAGTGGAAATCAGCACCCGCGACATACCCGGATGGCTTGTAGCCAGCGATGCGGGGCTCACCGTGGCGCTGGACATCACCATCACTGAGTCCCTTCAGCATGAAGGCATTGCCCGCGAATTGGTGAACCGCATCCAGAACCTCCGCAAGGAAAGTGGACTGGAAGTTACCGACCGTATAGCTCTGCAGGTAGAAATGCGCGAAACACTTGCTTCGGCTATTCAGGATAATTTGGAGTATATTTGCGCGGAAACTTTGGCCGATTCTTTGGAATTGGTTGAAAATGTGAACGATACAAATGTTTCGGAAGTTGAGTTCGAAGAAGGTCTTACAGCCCGGATTGCACTGCTGAAACTGCCTAACTAAGACATTATGACTGACAAAACCCGCTTTTCCGACGAGGAACTACAAGAGTTCAAAGAGCTGATTGAAAAGAAATTGACAGACGCACGCGAAGATCTCGTGTTGCTTCGCAAGTCCTTGTCTCACGAAGACGATAACAGCACCGACGATACCCACGCCACCTTCAAGATGATGGAGGACGGCTCAGAAACCCTTTCTCGCGAGGAAACGGCCCAGCTCGCAGCTCGACAGGAAAAATTCATCAAGCATCTGGAAGACGCTCTGATGCGTATCCAAAACAAAACCTACGGTATTTGTCGGGTAACGGGCAAGCTAATTCGCAAAGAGCGACTGCGTTTGGTGCCCCACGCTACCTTGAGCATCGAGGCCAAAAACGCTCAGAACAACTAAGCTGCCGTGCTGAAAAAGGCACTGATCACCGTTGCTGCGGTTCTCATTCTGGATCAGGCCAGCAAGTTCTGGGTGAAAACCAATATGTACCTGGATCAATCCATCCCGGTATTTGGCAATTGGTTCTACATCCATTTCATCGAAAACCCCGGCATGGCCTTCGGGATGGAGCTTTGGGGCGACTATGGCAAGTTGCTGCTCACACTTTTCCGCCTTGCTGCCGCCGGAGGCTTTACGTGGTATCTGCTCAAGCTGATTCGTGAAGAAGCGCATCCCGGCCTGATTATCAGCATTTCGCTGGTACTTGCAGGCGCTGTGGGCAACATTATTGACAGTGTATTTTATGGGGTGATTTTCAGCGAAAGCCCTTATTACAGCACCGATGTGGCCGTTTTTCTTCCGCCAGAAGGTGGATACGGAAAACTCCTTCACGGCAATGTGGTGGACATGCTCTACTTTCCCATCATTGACGGCTACTGGCCCGAGTGGATTCCCTTTATCGGGGGAGATCGCTTTCAGTTTTTCCGGCCGGTATTCAACATAGCCGATGCCGCCATCAGCGTAGGACTGGCCATCATCATCATCTGGCAGAAAAAGTTCTTTAAAAAAGAGGAAGAACAAGCAAGTCCGGCTGCTGATACGCCCCAAGAAAACTGAGGTACGCCATGCGCTTCCTGCAAGTCATTTACACCATCTCTAAATTCGAACCGATCCGGGCACCTTTTTTTCCGGTTTTAGTCGTGGCGTTTTGGGTAAGTGCCTGTCACCCTGACCCCGACTTTGAGGTGGTGGAATTCAACCCTTTTGCCAATTTCCAAACCGAGCACGATACGCTGCGCTTGCCCATGGATATGGACGATGTGATTTTGACCGGAATCATGATCCCGACGGAAAAACAGGCAACAGATGGGTTTGTAATGGATTTCGCCATCCGCAACAAATCGGGCAAGGCACAGCGCTACGCCTTCAAGGTTTTTTATCAGAACGAGTCGTACAAACACCCTGAGGCCATGCCCGACGGCACCTACAACCCTCGCGCATCAGAAAACTTTTACGGAAGCTGGCAGGATGCCCACGAAGGCTTCCGGCTTACCGGCCCCATAGCACCTGGTAATGATGCAACATCTGTGCGCGATACTTTTCGCATCATAGGAAACCCTCGCGACGAGCTGCTATACTACGGTGCCCAGCCCGAGCCGTTCACGCTTACCGAAAGTGCTGTGCAAAAAGTCTATGCCGAAATTGACAACAATCCCGAATGGCAGGAGAGTATTGCCATGAAAGCCCTTACCAACAACATCCCGGAAGAAGAGCAACGTATGCTCGATGCATTGTGGATGCTTCGCGAAAAACGTAAATCAGGCAATGAAAACAACCGCTGGAAACGCAATCCCCGCGTAGGTTCTTACCGCTTTCTGCTGGTTGTGGTGCCCGAAGAGGATCTTGAAAAAGTGCCCGCAGTGGTTCGGGACATTCACACCACCAAAAACGATGTGCATATCAACCCGTTTTACGCCCTCTACCACGACCGCAAGGTGCGCAAGGTGCGTAACATGGTGGTGTCGCAGGCCAGACAGATTCTCACGACCCAGGCGAAATTCAATCCGGGATCCGGCCTGTATGTGGACGAACTGGCCATGGGTACACTTGCATTCGACACCAGCTACTACCGCGAAGACTGCGGAAGCAACGAACGCCTTTTCCGCGAAGCGCAGTTTGAGCAGTACTTTCACGATATCAACCGGAAATACGTACTCCGAAACCTCCCTGTGGTGCGCGATGTGGTAGGAGATAATCTCACCCGCGAGGAATTCGCCGCCAACCTCAAGAAGTACGATGACAAGCGCAGCTACGACAACTTTCGGATCAGCCACAAACCTGGCCGTACGGTGGCATCCGACCGTGAACGAGAAAAACTCACCATGTTTAACCCCGGATCGGGAAGCGGCCCGATGCGGAAAGAAAACGTGGGCATCAACTCACGTATCGGGCTGACCTATGGTAAGTACATTGCCCGGGTAAAATTCCCGGCTACCATCAGCGCAGACAACGTTTGGAATGGCCTCACCTGCGCTTTCTGGCTTATTTTTCACGAAGAAAGCGAATGGAACCACCGCTCTGCCTGCGAAGATCTCGGCTACCTCACCAAGGCCATTGATGGGAAAAACAGTCCGCGGCTACGCACCACGCACTACTCCGAAATTGACTTCGAAATCCTCAAAACCTCTGCGCACTGGCCGGCTTCGTCGTATCCGGGAGGTGAGGTGATTCCGAGCGACACTGCCGCACTTGACCGCAACATCATGGTTACCTGCACCAACTGGGATTTGGGCTGTCGAGATGCCGACGACTTTGTAACCGGAACCCGCCGGATTTACCGAACTGATTCAACCTTCTACATTGCCCACCGCTGGGACCACTGGTACAAAGCACTCACCATCAAAAGCCCCGCACCCCACGACTCCATTTTCGACCAGCCCTACTACTACGAAATAGACTGGCAACCCGACCGCATTACATGGCGCATTGGCCCTGACCGCAATAATATGCGCGAAGTGGGTTTTATGGATCGCAGCGTCACCGTCATTCCCGACAACCAGATGCGGGTAGTGTTTACACAGGAATTTCACGCTTCCAAGTGGTGGCCCTTGGCGCCCTTTCAGCAGGACGATGTGCCCTATCCCCTACGTGATATCAAGGGAGAAATACTGGAGCTTTGGGTTGAATAGCAGCTTCAAACGATTATTGTTTGTATTTGAAATCGGGTTTTATTCTTTACGACAGCTGTATTGGAGATATTCAGCGCATTTATGAGGGATATAAAGGCTTTGTAACTTCCTGACAATTGCCGAAATGCCTCTGATTTCCTGTCCTTTTGTCTTGGAAACAAAAGGACCAAAAATTCCCAGGACGCAGACCAGCACTGCACTCAACCATCGCAAAGCCTAAGTGCGAACGGGTGATTTCCCGCTGGTCACTTCCCGTTCTTACTAAGGCTTTGCTTCGATTTCACTTGTGCCGGCCTGAAGTCCGGGAAGTTATCAGTGTTAGCGGCACACACATCTGAGACGCCACTTTCGTGTTTGCGGCAAAAATATATCGAATAACATGCTGTTCCTGGAATTCTCCTTTCTCACCCAAAGTCCTGCATCTACCCACAATAAAACCCATGCCTCGCGGCCCGTTTTAATTTGTACCTTTGCCAAGAATTCACACGTTATGACGACAATCCTCTCTACCATCCTGATGGGTGCTCCGGGTCCCTGGCAAATTGCGCTGATTGTAATTGCGCTGCTCTTGCTTTTCGGAGGAAGGAAAATTCCGGAATTGATGCGCGGTTTGGGCCGTGGTATCAAGGAATTTAAAGACGCCACCAAGGAAGAAGGCGACGAAGAAAAGGAGAAACTGGACAAGTAACCACTCAGGCCCGTTTACACCATGTCGTTTGCTGCACCCCGCTCGCTATCTCAGGTACAGGAAGCATTCCGCAACGGAGAGTACACACTCTCCGGGCTGGTTGACTTTTACCTGAACCGCATTTCTGAAAGTGACATCAACGCATTTGTGGAGGTGTACGCCGACGAAGCCCTTGCGAAAGCCCACGAGGTGGAAGCCCGCATGCGCGATGGCAAAGCCGGACGATTAGCCGGAATAGTGATGGGGGTGAAGGACAACATCAGTCACAAAGACCACGGAGTTACCGCTGCATCCAAAATACTGGAAGGCTTTACCGCTGTGTACAGCGCCACGGTGATTGAGCGCCTCGAAGCAGAGGACGCCATCATCATCGGCCGCCTCAACTGCGACGAGTTTGCGATGGGTAGCTCCAACGAGAAATCCGTATACGGGCCAACGCTTAACCCTGTGGACAAGCAGCGCGTGCCGGGAGGCTCTTCCGGTGCTTCGGCTGCAGCCGTAGCCGCCGATCTTTGCCTTGCCTCACTGGGCTCAGATACCGGAGGCTCTATTCGCCAGCCGGCGGCCTATTGCGGCGTGGTTGGTTTGAAACCTACCTACGGTCGAATCAGTCGGCATGGATTACTGGCCTACGCTTCGTCATTTGACCAGATCGGGCCGCTTACCCACAGCGTGGAAGATGCCGCTCTTTTGCTGGAAATCATGGCCGGTAAAGATGAATACGACAGCACAGCTTCTCCCGAACCCGTTGCGAGCTACAGCCAAAACCTCAACTACAATGGCAAGGCGCGCATCGGCTACCTGAAAGAATGCGTTGATAGCGAAGGACTTGATCCCGAAATCCGCGAGGCATTTAATCAACTCAAAAGCAAACTGGAAGCAGCCGGACACACAGTAGAGCCGGTGAGTTTTCCCTACCTCGATTACCTCATCCCCGCCTACTACGTGCTCACCACCGCCGAGGCATCATCGAACCTTGCGCGCTACGACGGCATTCACTACGGTTACCGAAGTCCTGAGGCTGCCGGTATAGATGGCACCTACTTTAAATCCCGCTCGGAGGGGTTTGGTGAAGAAGTAAAGCGCCGCATTATGCTGGGCACCTTCGTACTCAGTTCCGGTTACTACGACGCCTATTATGCCAAAGGTCAAAAAGTGCGCAGGGTGATACGCGAAGCCACCAACAAACTGCTGAGCGACCACGATTTTCTGCTGCTGCCCACCACGCCCACACCTGCCTTCCGTTTTGGCGAAAACAACGACAATCCGGTTTCGATGTACCTGCAAGACATCTTTACCGTGCAGGCCAACCTTGCGGGCGTTCCGGCCATTTCTTTACCTCTTGCCCAAACCGGCAACGGACTGCCCATCGGCTTTCAGTTGATGGCGCCGCATTTCAAAGAGGAAAACATGCTGGCTTTTGCCGCTCATATGAGCGAGATCTGCAAAGGATAAGCGAGGATTACCACCTACCCCTCCACACTCCACGAAGCCCCATCTCGGGTATCTTTTACCTGGATATTGAGATGGCCTAGCGCATCGCGAATGTGATCGGCCATCGCGTAATCTTTGTTTTGCTTGGCGTTTTTGCGGAGCTCCAGGATCAACTCCATCAGCCCGGCTGTGAGGTCATTGTCCTGCGAGGCGCTTTCTTCCTCGCGGAAGCCAAGCACATCAAACACAAAATCCGAGAAGAGTTGTCGAAGCGCTTCAACGTCCGCAGCAGTGGCTTTCTCCTGCCCGGCTTTAATCTGGTTGATGGTCTTCACACCTTCAAACAAGCGTGCAATCAGAATCGGGGTGTTGAAATCGTCGTTCATGGCCGCGATGCACGAAGAGCGCAGGGCATCCACATCAATACCCGACTCGCCGGAAACAGGCAAATCACCCAGCGAGCGCCATGCCTCCATCAGGCGGGCATAACCTTTTTCGGCAGCGCGAAGGGCCTCGTTCGAAAAATCGAGTGTGCTGCCGTAGTGGCTCTGTAGCATAAAGAAGCGCACGGTCATCGGGCTGAAACCTTGCTCCAACAGAGGGTGATTGCCGGTGATGAGCTCCTCGGGGGTGAAACCGTTGCCCTCGCTTTTGGCCATCTTTCGTCCGTTCACAGTGAGCATGTTTCCGTGCATCCAATACTTGGGACCGCCTTTTCCGCTGGCTCCGATATTCTGGGCAATTTCACATTCGTGGTGCGGAAATTTCAAATCCATTCCACCGCCGTGAATGTCGAATTCCTCACCGAGGTACTTGGTACTCATGGCCGAGCACTCGAGGTGCCAGCCTGGAAAGCCCTGCCCCCAGGGAGATGGCCAGTGCATAATGTGGCCGCGCTCGGCTTTTTTCCAGATGGCAAAATCAAGCGGATCGCGTTTTTGGTCCTGCCCGTCCAGGGTGCGGGTATTGGCCTGCAATTCATCAATGTTTCGACCGGAAAGCTGCCCATAAGGGTACTCCGCGGCGAATTTGCGCACATCAAAATATACCGAGCCATCTACCTCATACGCCCAGCCGCGTTCCACAATGCGCTTCACCATTTCAATCTGCTCTACGATATGGCCGGTAGCTGTGGGCTCAATGGAAGGCGGCAAAATGTTGAACACGCGCATCACATCGTGAAAACCCACGGTGTATTTCTGCACGATTTCCATGGGCTCGAGTTTTTCAAGACGGGCCTTTTTGGCGATTTTGTCTTCGCCGTCGTCAGAGTCATCGGCCAGGTGACCCACGTCGGTGATGTTGCGCACATACCGCACTTTGTAATCCAGAAATTTCAGGTAGCGAAACACCACATCAAAGGCGAGAAAAGAGCGCACATTGCCCAGATGCACATCGCTGTACACCGTTGGGCCGCACACATACATACCTACATGGGGAGGGTTGAGGGGTTCAAAAACCTCTTTTTGGCGGGTGAGGGTGTTAAATATCAGCAACTTGTTTTCCATGATTGCGCGGTTCAATTTGAGGGCGTGAAGATAGCAAAAAGCGCATTTCACGTCCATGCGGGCCTTGCCGCAAAAGACTTACCTTCGTGCACCACTCCAATATTCAACCCAAATGGACATTGCTTTTCGCTTCGATCAAGCCCGAATTACTGTACAGGCTCTGCACTACGTAGGTGCAAAAGCCGATGAGGAAGCCATGATTGTATCGCCCACGCTGCTTGAGGCCGACGACCACACCGAATCGCTGCTGATGAAGTACTTTTTATCGGCATTCAAATCGCAGGAATTGTTTCACCTCGGGTTCAATACTGTGCCCGAAGACAACCCGGTGCTTGGTGCTGTATCACGTATTTTCAGTCGGCCGGATACCCTGCTCGAAGAGTCAGTAAAACTGGCCGAGCACCTCTACGGTTGCAGCGAGCATCCCAACATCAAATCGGGCGATTTTTTTGTGGTGCACTTTGAGGATTGCATTCTGGAGGGTGAAATCACCGATGCCATCGGGCTGTTCAAGGCCGAGCAGATCAGCCATTTTTTGAAGGTGATGCGCGCCAATCATTCGATGGACGTGCGAAGCGAGACCGGTATTGATGTGAACAAACTCGACAAAGGCTGCATCATTTTTAACATCGATGCGGAAAACGGGTATGTAGCGGCACAGGTAGACCGCACCAACCCCGGCAATGAAGCGGCGTATTGGTCCAAAGAGTTTTTGCGTTTGAAGAACCGCAACGATGCCTATCACCACACGAGCAAAGCCATGGAGCTGTGCAAGGAATTTATCAGCGTTGAAATGCCCGACCGCTTTCACGTCACTCCTGCCGACCAGGCAGATTTACTGAACCGCACTGCTCAGTTTTTCCGCGAGCACGACACTTTTGGGGTGCAGGAATTCGCCTCGGAAGTAATGGAAGACCCGCAGGTGATAGACGAGTTTACCCGCTACAAATCGGAGTTTGAAAACGAAAAGCAGGTGTCGGTGGATGATGGTTTCGACATCTCAGCACCAGCCTTCAAAAAGCAGGCGCGGATTTTTAAAAGCGTGATTAAGCTCGACAAGAATTTCCACATCTACGTGCACGGCAACCGCGAAATGATTGAACGCGGCGTGGACCCCGACGGACGCAAGTATTACAAAGTGTATTTCGACGAGGAGCGGTAGCTTTACTACCGACTGACCACTACCCTTCGGAAGGAGGTCTGCTTTTCGGTATCCACCCGGATGAGGTACATCCCGGCAGGAAGGTGCCCAACAGAAACCGTAAAGAACGCTCCCCCCTGATTAATTGAAGTGCTGTGCTCAAGTTTTCCCGACATGTCGAAAATGTTGACCCAAATCTGACCGTGTGCGTGTTGGGCAATCTCAATATTGATGACATCCGTAGTGGGGTTGGGCCATGCGGTAAAAAGCTCCGCTACCACCTCTTTTTCTTCAATGCTCGATACTATTTCGCTGGCCAGAACCGCCGCCAATGCGTGCGCTTTACCCCAGCCCCAATCCAGGGTTCCTTCCGGGCCGATATCACCGGTATGTTGGTCAAGTCGTGCGGTGGAGCGGAGAATTTCGCGGGCTTCCAGTGTGGTTAACTCGGGATTCGCCTCAAGCATTAAGGCTACAATTCCCGCCACGAGCGGTCCCGACATGGAAGTTCCGTCAAAACGGGTAAACTCGTAGGTATTGCCATCTACTTCTACTGACAATTGCCCGGAGGTGGTAAAGGAATTCACAGCTGACCACACATCCACGCCCCCTGAGGTGATGTCCGGTTTAACGCGACCATCTACGGTAGGCCCGCGACTGGAGAATCCCGCCAAAGCTCCGTAGAGCACCGTTCCGTTGGCGAAGACCCTTTCAGCGCGGTAGGCACCCACGGTAATGACGTGTTTGCCACATCCGGCAGGCTCGCCGGGGGCATACTCGGTATTACCGGCCACAGCGCCCGGGTAGTTGCTGGTGAGGTTAGAACCCCAGTTGGTGTAGCGGTTTTGCATGCGTGCATTGCTCCAGATGTGGAGGTGGCTGTCGTTGGAGGCAGCAATCAACACAATCTTGAGATTGGAGGTGTTGCGCACTTCCAGACGAATATTGGGCTTGTCGTTGGTGGTAAAGGCAGCGGTAGATTGCACACGGATGTAGAGGGTATCATTGCCTACAAGGAAAAAGTCGTTGATTTGTGGCTCGAGGGCTGTTTGGTAAAACGGTGTTTGGAAAACCGTCTCATCGGCGCTGTTTACGAGGCGAATGGACGCTGAAAAACTGCTGTTTTCAGAACCCCACATGCTCAGGGTTTGGCCCCAATCAGACGAGCCGTGAATGTTCACCACTGTCAGGAGTGTATCCGGATTGGAGGCGAAATCGCGGTCCAGGTGAAAGTTTCCGTTTCCATTGTTTCCGGCGGAGCCCACAAAAATTCGCCCGGGGCCTTGCAGGTTGTCAATCCCCACATTTTTCAGGTCATTTCCGTCGTGCGGACCGAGGTGACTTCCAAAACTCATGTTCACCACAAAGGGTTTTCCCACGGATTCTGCGTAGTTTTTGATGTAGTTGAAACCATCAATGAGCGAGGGTGCGTCGCGGCGCAGGGAGATGAAAATAAGATCTGATTCAGGCGCAGCGCCCATGATTTTGGCCTCCGGATTGGGGCCGAGGCTGAACACTGCATCGGGGCCACCGCCGGCACCTCCGGCAATTCCGGCTACGTGGGTTCCGTGGGTGCCGGGGCCAAATACATAGTCGGTATCGTGCTGGGCAATCAGCAAGTCCTGTTCGATGTACTCAGCTCCAAAATCGTACCCCGCAGGAGGTGTTCCGTCGAGTTTGTTTTGATCCCATGCTCGCACCAGACGGTAATTCTCAAGGTTCTCGTCGTAAAATACGGGGTGGGTGTAATCAAAGCCCCAGTCAATCACGGCCACCACCACACCCTGGCCTTTGTAGGCCTGTTGCAGCCCTCCCAGGCCGAGGTGAACGCTGTCCACGCGGGCTGAGGGAATGTTTTCGTCCAGAAAAGGAGCTACCGGCTCGGCAATTTCCACCTGAAGCAGCCCGGGGTTTTGCAGAAATAGAGGAACATTGAGCACCGGCACGCGGAAAGTCCAGATGTTTCCGGCCTGCGTGCGGTTGATGGCTCCTACGCTTTCGAGGTGGGCATCATCCATCAGGTCTTCATCCACCATGGCGAGCACTCCAATGTGGTAAGTGCCGTTGATTTTAACCAGGTCGTAGTCCTGCACCCAATGGGCCGGAATGGCTTGACCGGGCTCTAAGTTGCGCAATTGCTCCACCAGAAATTTTCCGGGGGCATTTACGCGTACCTGCGCCGCAAGCTGCGCACTTATAAAAACGGAAACGAAGAGAAGTATAACTTTCTGCATGGGTACATTTTGAGGTTAAAGCACGCAAGTTACGAAAAACGGGGGGCTTTGGCCGTAGGGGGCGGCCCCAAAGGGTGGTGAACCTTGGAGAGCTGTCGGGCACAAAACAAAAAAGCCGCGCCATTTCCGACGCAGCCTTTTTATTAAACCTTCAAATCATTCCTTTACAAATCGTCTTGCGTAATAGGGGCGTTACCCACGTACACGCCTTCCTTGTAAATTTCAATTTTCTCGATCAGTCCGTTGGAACCGTATTTCTTCCATTTTCCGTTCCACAGGCGGCCATCTTTAAATTCTCCGATTTGCGTTACCTGCTTTTGCTTGTTGTAGAGCACATTTTGCCCGTTGTGCTTAAACACCTCCAGGTTGGGCTTGTCTTCCGGGATGCGCACCGACGGTTTGGCCTCTACGGCAGGGGCTCTTTCGGCCACCAGCTGGGTTTCCTTGCGCGGCTCGTATTTCTTGATGGTGCTTTTGTCCACCACGCCACCTTTGAGCATTTTCTCTTCCATCAGGTCGCCATTGGGGTAAAACCGGCGCATCAGTCCTTCTTCCAGTCCTTGCACCACTTCCACCTCCAGCTCAAGGTTGCCATTTTCGTAGTAATAGCGTTGCACGCCGGTTCGCAGGCCGTTGTCTTCAAATGAAAACTCCTGCGCTACCTGCCCGTTGGCGTGAAAGCGCTTAAAATTGCCCACGTTGTGCTCGTTTACCCATCGGCCGTCTTCCTCCACCACACCGGTGGGATAGTACATTTTGTATGGGCCTTCAGGGCGATTGTTGCGGTAGGTGATTTCTGTTTTAACCTTACCATTGGTGTGATACCGCTTCCAAAGTCCTTCGCGTTTGTTGGCCACATACTCACCTTCCTCAACCTTTTGGTCGGGTTTGTAGTGGTTGGACTTAATCATGGCACCGGTTATTACCCAGTGACCCGTTTTGCGGCCCATTTCGTCCAACTGGTTGATATTGGCGGAAGTCTCAGCGCTTACCTGAGCAGGTAGTGCCTGAAAACAAATAAGAAGCGAGAAAACAAACAACAGTGATTGACGTATCATATCTCTCCGGTTTTTAGCTTCTCTACGCAGGCCGGAGAAGAAGGTTACGCCACGTATGTCTGCCTGAGTTGCTCCAACATATCGTCAACCATCCTGTCCAAATCGTATTCGGGCTGCCAGCCCCAGTCATTGTGCGCTGCCGAGTCGTCAACCGAGGCAGGCCAGTTGGCAGCAATTTCATTGCGGTAGTCAGGCGCGTAGTCTATGCTGAAATCGGGTAATTTTCGTCTGATTGAAGCAGCAATTTCTTCAGGATTAAAGCTCATCCCGGCAATGTTGTAGGCCGAACGCAAGCGCACTTTGTCGGCAGGTGCATGCATAATTTCGAGGGTAGCGCGAATGGCATCGGGCATGTACATCATGGGCAATGAGCGGTCTGCCTGAATAAACGATGTGTAATGCCCGTGCTTGATGGCTTCGTGAAAAATATGCACGGCGTAATCGGTGGTTCCACCGCCCGGAGCCCCACGATAGCTGATAAGACCGGGGTAGCGAACCGAGCGCACGTCAACGCCGTACTTTTGGTGGTAATACTCGCACCAGCTTTCACCGGCCACTTTGCTGATTCCGTAAACCGTTGAAGGTTCCAGTATGGTGTGTTGAGGCGTGTTTTGACGCGGGCTTCTAGGGCCGAAAACCGCAATGGAACTCGGCCAGTAAAGCCGCTTGATTTTCTGTTCCCGGGCCATCTCAAGGCAGTGAAACAGGGTTTGCATGTTGAGCTCCCACCCTTTGAGCGGATGCTGCTCTGCGGTAGCCGAGAGCATGGCAACAAGGTGGTACACCTGGGTAATTTCAAAGCGCTGAACAATGTCTTCAATGGCCTGGCGATCCATGGCGTTGAGTTGCACATAGGGGCCGCCCTCAAGTGCCTGGGGTATGCCTTGGTGAAGGTCGGAAGCCACCACTGCTTCTGCGCCATAACGAGCGCGAAGGGCTTCTGTAAGATCGCTGCCTATCTGGCCGGCAGCACCGAGGATGAGGATTTTTTCGCTTTGCATGCAGGTTGTTGTTCGATGGACAAATCTAACCAAAGTTGCCCATGCGCAGAAGCCGCGAGGCGCACCGTGCTAAGGGTCAACTTGACATTTGTCATATTTTAACCGCTGTGGTTACTGTACCTTCGTTGCACAACTTTCAAACACAAGACCATGCCCTTTTACCATAAGCTCGGAAAAATTCCGCACAAGCGACACACCACTTTTCGCAAGGCCGACGGCAGCCTGCACTACGAGCAGTTGTTCGGAACCATTGGATTCGACGGAATGTCGTCGCTGCTCTACCACCTGCACCGCCCAACGATGGTAAAAGAGGTACTGGAATCCATAGATGTTCGCCCCGAAATTGCGGTGGACCGCAACATGAAAAGCCGCAGTTTGCGTGGATTCAGCGTAACACCCAAAGAAGATTTTTTGGAAAGCCGCACACCGGTGCTGGTCAACAGCGATGTAAGCATTCAACTGGCCGCACCGAAGAAATCGCTGAGGGAATACTTCTACAAAAATGCCGATTGCGACGAAGTACTCTTCGTTCACCGCGGAAAAGGAACACTTCGCACCTTTGTGGGAAATATTCCCTTTGCTTACGGCGATTACCTGGTGATTCCGCGCGGAATGATTTACCAGATTGACTTTGAAACGGACGACAACCGACTACTCGTGGTTGAATCGCACCGACCCATATACACGCCCAAGCGCTACCGGAACTGGTTCGGGCAATTGCTGGAGCATTCGCCGTTTTGCGAGCGAGATATCCGTCCGCCGTCTGATCTTGAAACCTATGATGAAACCGGCGATTTTCTCATGAAAGTAAAAAAGGAGCACATGCTGCACCAATACGTGTATGCCTCGCACCCGTTTGACGTGGTAGGCTGGGATGGCTTTAACTTTCCTTACGCGTTTTCCATTCACGATTTTGAGCCTATTACGGGGCGTGTACACCAGCCACCACCTGTACACCAGACCTTTGAAACCGATGCTTTTGTGATTTGCTCATTTGTACCCCGGTTGTACGACTATCACCCGGAGGCCATTCCCGCTCCCTACAACCACAGCAATATTGACTCCGACGAGGTGCTCTACTACGTGGATGGCGACTTTATGAGTCGCAACAACATTGAAAAAGGGCAGATTACCCTGCATCCGGCGGGCATTCCCCACGGGCCGCATCCCGGTGCATACGAGCGAAGTATCGGTAAAAAAGACACCGAAGAACTGGCCGTCATGATCGACACCTTTAAACCGTTACAAATCACCAAACAAGCCTTGGGTATTGAGGATGAGGGGTATTGGAAAAGTTGGGTAGAGTGAGAATGGGCCAATTAGACGATTAGGCAATTAGACAATGAACCCATAACGTAATATTCTTCATTATCAACCTATACCGACATACATGAGTCATGAAAACCCAAGACATAAAGACAACCTCATCCTTAATTTGACTCTACAGTTCTCTCTGGATGTTATTGAGTTTTGTGAATTGCTTGAAACGCGTGGCAAGACAATCATCGGCAGACAGTTGTTGCGTAGTGCGACCAGCATTGGTTCTAATACGCGTGAAGCGCAGAATGCTGAGAGTCGAAATGACTTTATTCACAAGTTGAAGGTTGCGCTCAAAGAAGTTGATGAAACCGAGTATTGGCTACTCTTGTGTGAAAAGGCAAAATCGTATCCAACCAATGAACAACTGAGTCTCGATTTAAAAACCATACGCATGGTCCTAAACAAAATCGTTAGCTCAACCAGTAAGAACCGAAAGTAAAATGGCGTCAAGCATGCTTCCTCTTAACACAACATATCGAATCATTACCTTTGAATAACCTACTAAGCCCCTATCGGCTCATCGGCTTATTGGCTTATTATCAAATCTAAGCACCACATTATCTAATTATCTCATCATCATGGACAACTTAAAAAACGTAGAATACGGACTCGAGAAGATTTTTGAAGGAGCGCAAGACTTCCTTCCTTTGCTCGGTACCGATTATGTAGAGTTTTACGTAGGCAACGCCAAGCAGGCAGCGCACTTCTACAAAACAGCATTTGGATTTCAGTCGCTGGCGTACGCCGGACTCGAAACAGGCATTCGCGACAGGGCTTCGTACGTGCTGAAGCAGGATAAAATCCGACTGGTTCTGACCACGGCGCTCAACAGCGAGTCGCCCATCGGAGAGCACGTGAAAAAGCACGGCGACGGTGTAAAAGTTATCGCGCTTTGGGTAGACGATGCCACCAAAGCCTTTGAAGAAACTACCAAACGCGGTGCAACGCCCTTTATGAAGCCTACTGTAGAGGAAGACGAGCACGGCCGTGTGGTGCGCTCAGGAATCTACACTTATGGCGAAACCGTTCACATGTTTGTGGAGCGAAAGGAGTACAAGGGTATTTTTCTGCCCGGATACCAGGAGTGGAAAAGCGACTACAACCCATCATCGGTTGGCCTCAAATTCATTGACCACATGGTTGGCAACGTGGGTTGGGGAGAGATGAACCAGTGGGTGAAATGGTACGAAGACGTAATGGGCTTTGTGAACTTCCTCACGTTCGATGATAAGCAAATCCACACCGAATACTCTGCCCTGATGAGTAAGGTGATGGCCAACGGAAACGGACGTATCAAATTCCCGATTAACGAGCCCGCCGAAGGCAAAAAGAAATCGCAGATTGAAGAATACCTCGATTTTTACGAGGGTCCCGGCTGTCAGCATATCGCTGTAGCAACGGACAATATCATTGAAACGGTAACGCAGTTGCGGGCACGAGGTATAGAATTTTTATCGGCACCGCCGCAAGCTTACTACGATGAAATTCCTCAGCGTGTTGGTGCCATCAAGGAAGACCTCGAGGTGCTGCAAAAGCTCGGCATTTTGATTGACTGCGACGAAGATGGCTACTTATTGCAGATTTTCACCAAACCTATAGAAGATCGCCCCACGTTGTTCTTTGAAATCATTCAGAGAATGGGTGCTAAAGGCTTTGGTGCAGGTAATTTCAAAGCCCTGTTTGAGTCGATTGAACGCGAGCAGGAACGACGCGGAACGCTGTAGT
>REDV01000120.1 GCA_007695365.1 Cryomorphaceae bacterium
TTCGGGTTTAAGGGCATCAACCACATCCTTCCTGTGGGTGGAAGGGCATACCTCTCCTGCGGTTTCGGAATTGTATTGGTTAACCTCGAAAACAACGAAATCATTGATACCTACATCATTGGGCCAGGGGCTACCAACCTCGAGGTGCATGCCACGGCCATTTTTGGTGATCGAATCGTGGCCGCAACATTACTTGGGCTGTATGAGGCTGATGCGAACAGTTCGTTTCTGGCCAATTTTGTAAACTGGAGCCCTGTAACCACCATTCCGGGAGTTACAGGCCCCAAAGAGATTGAGGGCGCCGAAGCTGTGGGCGATTACCTCGTGGTGTACGTGCCCTTTGCGGATACCGATGATAAGGTCTATGCCACCACCGACATGGAGAACTGGCTGGAAGTGTGGTCAGAAAATGAGCTGCGCGGCATCAACGTGAGCAATAACCACCTGGTGGTTCGCACACCCACCGGGGTTCATGCTTTTCAGCAAAACCTCAATCAGATATTATCACTGGGCAGTGCTCCTGGCCTGAGTTGGGTAAGCACCACCGGCGCCGCCATTACCGCGGGCAATAATATCTGGTTAGCCGAAAGTCGCGGTGGTTTGATTCGCCACAATTGGGGTGCCAACCAAACCGAACTCGTCAATCCGTCGGCCCCCGAACGCCCGGACGCCTACCGGCTGCTGTTTCAAAACGGCAAGCTCTTTAAATCCTCAGGCGGTCCTTCAAGCAACTGGAACCGGACCTTTAACAATTCAGGGCTTCAGGTGCTTTCCGGCGGCAAGTGGTCGCGCTACGCGCCGGGAACCATTCAGGAATTTGACGACAACAGCGTTCGCGATTTTATGGTGGCCGTTCCGCATCCCGATGACGACGAACACTGGTTTATTGGCACCTGGGGCTATGGGCTTTATGAAATGAAAAACGGGGTGGTGGTGAATCACTTCACAAGTGAAAACAGTCCGCTGGCAGGCTCTGCAGAAACCCAGGGCCCCGGTGTTGCGGGTCTGGCTTTTGACAGCGACAAAAACCTTTGGGTGACCAACGGTTACTCCAACACGCCACTTTTGGTTTTAACGCCTGAAGGAGAGTGGTTTAATTTCAACCATGTGGCAGCGGGAGCCTCGGGCTCAAACCTTGTTTCAGACCTGGTCATTACCTCAAGCAACCACAAATGGATGGTGCGTCCGCGCGGAAACGGTATCCTCGTTTACAACGATAACGGCGACCCTGAAAACATCGAATCGCACCAGGCACGGGCACTGAACTCGCAGGCGGGCTCGGGCAATTTACCTACCAACGATGTGTTTGCAATAGCCGAGGATCTCAATGGAGAAATCTGGGTAGGTACCGGCGAAGGGGTAGCCGTGTTTTTTGCGCCATCTGCTGTATTTTCAGAAACGGCTAACTTCGATGCACAGCAAATTCTACTTGAGCAGGATGGAAACATTCAAATTCTCCTTGAAACCGAAGTCGTGACAGCTATTGCGGTTGACGGAGCCAATCGAAAATGGCTGGGAACGGCCGGCGCAGGCGCATTTCTGATGTCGCCCGACGGAACCCGCGAGATATACCGCTTCAACACCACCAATAGCCCCCTGCCATCCAACTCCATTCGTACCATCACCATTGACGGCGAAACGGGTGAGGTGTATTTCGGAACCGACATGGGGGTGGTTTCATTCAGAAGCACCGCCACGGATGGCAGGGCAAGAAATGAATGCGCCAGGGTGTTTCCCAATCCGGTACGGGCCGATTATTTCGGACCGGTTGCCATCACCGGGCTTCAGCGAAATACCAATGTAAAAATTACTGACCTCGCCGGAAACCTTGTTTTTGAGACCACTTCTGAAGGCGGTCAGGCCATTTGGGACGCCAATAATTTTAGGGGTGAGCGCGTCACCACAGGGGTGTACACAGCGCTATGTATAGCCCCCGAAAACCAGTCGAGCTGCGTGGCCAAAATCATGGTTGTGAAATAAGCGGTGAAAACGGTTTCAAAAGGCATCGTGCTCAAAAGCATTGACTATGGCGATACGAGCGCGGTTGTCAGAATTTTTACAAACAACCTGGGCCTGCGCGCTTTTCTGTTGAGAGGGGTGAAGGGCAAGCGCCGCAAAACGCCGTACCTGCAGCCGCTCAGTTTGGTAGAGCTGGAGTTCAATCTCCACCCGGGTCGCGAGCTGATTGCCGGTGCTTCGGTTAAGCCCCTGGAAGCCTACCAGCAACTGGCCGATGATGTCCGAAAGTCCATGATAGTCTTGTTTTTAGCAGAGGTGTTGAGTGAGGCCCTGCGCACCGACGCCCCCGACGAAGACCTCTTTGACTACATCGCCACACGCCTACTCACCTTTGACCTTGAGCCGTTTAATCCAAATTTTCACCTGTGTTTTTTGGCCAAACTCAGCCGCTACCTCGGCTTTTTTCCGGGCCTTTCAACCAGCCCGCAAAGCTTTGACCCGGAAGAAGGCGCGTTTTCTGATATCGCCCAAACCGGCCGACTGGGCTCTTCGGGCCCTGAGATTCAAACCCTGCAACGTTTTTTTAAGGAAGCCCCGGCACAAACCCGTACCACTCAACTCAACCGTAAGGTGCGCAATCAACTGCTCGAAGAACTACTGCGCTACTACCAGCTGCACATAGACGGCATGCGGCCCGTGAAGTCATTGGCTGTGCTGCGCGAATTATTGGATGATTGACCATGAGGCACACCTTGATTCATTGCAGTATCTTTGCCGACCGAAAAACCATCACAATGAGAACATCTCCCTTTTTATTGATAGCAGCTATAATTACCATCACCGCCTGCGAGCAATCACCCAAAACCGAAAAAAGCATGGAAAAACCAACACCTCCTGTAGCCCCTGTTGAAATGCATGAGCATAAGATGCACGGCGATGTCCGTTTAGACCCCTATTACTGGATGATGCTGACGGATGAGCAAAAAGACAAAGGTGCCGCCGAGCCTCAAACGGAACGCGTGCTCAACTACCTCAACGCCGAAAACGCATACACCGAAGCAGTATTGAAATCAACAGAAGGCTTGCAGGAAAAATTGTATCAGGAGATTGTAGGCCGTATTGACCCCACCGACCAATCCGTTCCCTACCTGTTTAACGGCTACTTCTATTACACCCGCTACGAAGAGGGCAAGGAGTACCCTTTTCACTGCCGCAAAAAAGGAAGCCTCGAAGCTGAGGAGGAAATCATGCTCAACGTGCCCGAAATGGCCGAAGGTTACAGCTACTACGCCATCGGTGGCCGCAGCGTGAGCCCCAACAACAAGCTGCTCGTGTACGGCGAAGACACCCTGAGCCGCCGCATCTATACCCTGCGTTTCAAAAACCTCGAAACAGGAGAGCCCCTGCCTGATATCATTCCCGGAACAGTGGGAAGTGCCACCTGGGCCAACGACAATGAAACCGTGTTTTACGCTGTGCGCGACGAGGCCCTTCGGTCCTACAAAATTTTCCGCCATAAGCTGGGAACGCCGGTGAGTGAGGACGAGGAAGTTTACCACGAAAAAGACGACACCTTCAATTGTTTCGTTGGTAAAACCAAGTCGCAGAAGTACCTCGTTATCGGATCGCGTGCGTCCATTACTGCCGAGTACCATGTGCTTGAAGCCGACAACCCGGAAGGAGAATGGCGAACCATTCAGCCACGCGAGCGGGGTTTGGAGTATGACATTGATCACTACGAAGACCACTTTTACATTCGCACCAACCTGGATGCCGAAAACTTCCGCCTGATGCGAACCCCTGTGGGTAAAACCACCAAAGAGAACTGGAAGGAAGTGGTTGCGCACCGCAACGACGCGCTGCTCGAAGGCATGGCTATTTTCAAAAACCAGCTCGTGCTGGAAGAGCGCATAGACGGCCTCACCAAAATACGGGTCATGCCCTGGAATGGCGAGGGGGAGCACTACATTGATTTTCCCGACGCGGCCTATGCCTCCTGGCTGGATGTGAATATGGAGTTTGA
>REDV01000121.1 GCA_007695365.1 Cryomorphaceae bacterium
GAGGGCTTCCTGTACCCACGGATGATTCCGTGAAGAATACGGTGTTGGCCGCCCTGGAAATGCAGGAATACATCAAACAACGCAAACAGCAAAAGGATGTTCTTGGAGAACCTGCTTTTGAAATGCGGGTGGGCATTCATACCGGCCCCGTAGTGGCTGGAATCGTGGGGGTTAAAAAGTTCCAGTACGACATCTGGGGCGATACGGTGAATACGGCCAGCAGAATGGAATCATCGGGCGAAGCGGGTAAGGTGAATATCTCTGAGAGCACTTATGAGTTGGTAAAACACGAATTCACATTCGAAGAAAGAGGCGAAATTCAAGCCAAGGGAAAAGGGAAATTGAAGATGTATTTTGTTAGTTAAAAGAGGAGAGTGAAAAGTGAAAAGTTAACAGTAGAGAGTAAGGAGTGAAGGGTATGTTCGGATATGTTCAGTAAAGTGTGTCATTTCAAAAGAATAGTTACGCTAAGGAATTGATGCTGGTGTTTTACTGAAGGAAGCTAAGGTCTTATTCACAAAATGAGGTGCAAATGTGAACTCCCTGTATGATTGCTGTTTAATTCGCGTAAGAGCACATTTACCGAAATAGCTCTATCTTGCGCAATGCAAAGGATGATTTGCTAAAACCTTCTGAATGATTGTCATGGGTCGTATATCGCGTGTTAAATGGAGGCATGTTACCGGAGTCTGTATCCTACACCTGTCTCTATTTCTGAGTGTTCAATTTGCAAGCAGCCAATCTTCTCTAATTGACTCGCTGGAGCAAGTACTGGCCACCGACACAATCTCAGACAAGGCCCGCCTTGATGTGCTGAGAACCCTAATAAGCAATACAATTTCTACTGATAAGGAAAAAATGCTTGCCTATGCTGAAGATGCCGTTCTTTTGGCACGCCGCACAAACCATGGCCACATGGAAAGTTTTGGTCTTTTGTACATCGGTATCTATCATGACCTCACCGGCAAGCCACGCGCAGGAATTCCCTACCTTGACAGCGCAGCCTTAATCGCTGAAAACCTCAATGATAATCGCCTGCTAATTTCATGTCTTAACAGCAAATCCGTTATTTACTACAAGCTCACCGAGCATGAAAAAGGCCTTGAAACTAATTTGAGGATGATTGAAGTGGCTCGTACCGATGATCTTTTTCAGGAGTACGAGAGCTTTGCATTGGGCAATATCGGTGGTATTTACAAGCAGATGGACGAGCTTGACAAAAGTACTGAATATTATACACTTGCCCTGGAAGCCGCCGAGAAAGGCAATGCTAAGCGCCCCATTGCCATTGCATTGCAAAATCTGGGTAATATTAAAACCACATTGGGTGATTACAAAGAAGCTGAATCACTATTAATGAGAAGCCTGGCGATTAAAGAAGAACTCGGCGACGAGCGCTCCATCACCTACTCACTGCAAGCATTATCCGGGCTATATACCACCATGGACCAACCCGATAAGGCCGTTGAATTCGTCACACGCGGGCTGTTTATAAACAGAAAGCTTAATTACAAATATGGTGAGGCTCTTTCGCTCAGCGAACTTGGAAAAATTGAGCGTAACAGGAATAATCTGGATATTGCACAAGCACATCTCGTAGAAGCTCTTGGACTCGCAGAGGAAACAGAGAGTTCAGACCTGGTAATGAAGCTGCTTAAGGAACTTGCCGGACTCCACCACGATTTGAATAAACACCAGGAAGCCTACCAATATCTCACCAGATACAACGAGCTAAATGCAGAGCTTTTTAAAAAAGAGAAATTTGAGGCGCTTTCTGACATGAGAGAGAAGTACGAAACCGAACAGAAGGAACAACAAATCACACTGCTCGAAAAGGATAACCAGATTCAGCGCGCAATTAGAAATAGCGTAGGCGGTGGATTACTGATTACCATCGCCTTTCTGGGTGTTGTTTTCATGCAACGTAACAGAATCTCACGCGAAAAAAAGCGCAGCGACGAACTGCTTCTGAATATCTTGCCCGAAGAAGTAGCCGAGGAACTTAAAGCAAAAGGCGAGGCCGAAGCGCAACTCATCAATCAGGTCACGGTGCTGTTTACCGATTTTAAAGGATTTACCTCCATGAGTGAACAACTCACTCCGCAGGAGCTGGTTCGCGACCTCCATGAGTGCTTTTCGGCGTTTGACCATATTTGCCAGAAATACGGCATAGAAAAAATCAAAACCATCGGCGACGCATACATGGCCGCCGGAGGCCTGCCCTCGCCGCGGTCAACCCACGCCAAAGACGTGGTGCACGCCGCCCTGGAAATGGCCGCATTCATCGAAAAGGGCAAAGACCGGAAAATGGCAAATAACCACCCGTTTTTCGAAGTCCGCATAGGGGTTCATACAGGCCCTGTTGTTGCTGGCATTGTGGGTGTCAAAAAATTCCAGTACGACATTTGGGGCGACACGGTGAATACGGCTTCGAGAATGGAAAGCAGCGGCGAGGTGGGTAAGGTGAATATCTCTGAAAGCACCTATGAACTATTAAAAGACCATTCTGACTTCGCCTTTGAGAGGCGGGGCAAGATTAAGGCGAAAGGGAAAGGGGAGTTGGAGATGCTGTTTGTAGAATCACGAAAGTGATTGGACAAATAGTCCCGAAGTATTTCGGGGTATTTTGTTAGGGAAAAGTGAAAAGTGAAGAGTGATAAATGAAGAGTGAAAAAACTGGAGCGGAGAAAGCTAATGATGGAAGATTAATTTGTTGACATTAAAAACTAAAAGTTACGGCTAAGTCGGTTTTAAGGGATAAGAGTTATCTGTTTGCCAGTGCAGTTGTAAAGGTTTGCAGGTCTCTGCAGAAGGAGCAAAAGAAGTTTGTTCTTTCTAATCAATTGTTGCGCTCAGGTACGGCTGTGGGGGCATTGCTTCGCGAAGCAGAGTTCGGACAAAGCAAAGCCGATTTTATGCATAAAATGAGCATTGCCCCGAAGGAAGCGAATGAAAGCGCCTATTGGGGGAGTGTTCCATTAACTGTGTCATTCTGGTAATTTCAAATAAGGAGCGGACTCTAAATCACGCAAAAAACTCACCGCTGCCCAAACCCAACCGGTAACCTCAAGCGCACAGCTACCTTATGGCCTCCTTGTTTTCCGGGATTCCAGGCGGGCATGCCGGCCACGGCTCTCAGCACCTCTTCGTCCAAGCCCCATCCCACGCCGTGCTCAATAGCGATATCGGTGATGGTGCCGTCAGGATTGACCACAAATACAACATATACCTTCCCTCCTACTCCGGCTCTGAGCGCCTCTTTGGGGTATTTCACTACCTCGCCCAGGTATCGGTATAAGGCTTCTTCACCACCCGGAAAAGACGGCATCACCTCAGCAAAATCATAAACCGGGAGCTCGTGAATGATCTCTTCAACATCATGTATTTCAAATACCTCAGGCATCTCCGGAAAGTCTGGAATATCAAGAGGCTCCAGTATTTCTGTTTCATAAAATTCAGGAAGTTCATCGCTGATAACAAAATGGTCTACCGGCGGGGGTGGCGGTGGTGGCGGTGGTGCTTTGAGCTTGCTCACAGGTATGATTTCCTCTTCCAAAAACTGCATGTCCAGCACACCGGGGTGCACATCGCGGATTTCAGCAGTGCGGTACTCAAATGCAGCCAGCGTCAGGGCCAGCGCGCCCATCAATCCGGCAAATAACAACATGGGCTTTTTGCGCTCCAGGTTGTAAAACGGGTTCTTCTTGTATTCCATCTCAACATTATTTTGGGCGGTATTTTCAACCGCGTGGTTCTTTCCGAAAACGTTATCGCCATTCATCAAATTGCCAACCAACAACTTAAACACCAGTCAGCATTGAGCAACGGTTGGGTATTAGAGGTAAACGGTATCAAAAAACCCCGACCTGTTCAGATCGGGGTGCATCCTTCCATCATCCGGTCAATTTATCTTTTGACCACTTTTCCTGTTTTCCAAAGTCCTGTATCGCCTGTTAGCCTGTATATGTAGGTTCCGGATGGCTGGGCCGACAAATCAACCTGCACCCGTGTTTCACCTGCCGGAACAGACTCTGACTTTACCAACTGGCCAGCATTACCAAATACCTGTAATTGAAGGCCATTTCCGGGAATAGGTTCGTTAAAATCAATCCACACAAAACCATTAGTGGGGTTGGGCATAACGGCAGCACTACTCCCTCCCATAACTACCGGCGTGTATGTGGTGATTCCTCCTTCCGCACCGTTGCAGCTTACGACTGGCAAGTCACCGCACAAATCATAAACCTTTACTCCGTCATCACCTATACCCTCTGCCGACATGTGTAAAAATAGTTTGGTTCCTGTGGGAGTGCACTTCACCGAGGATGTTACCACATGGCCGTGTAATGGAGTAACGGTGTTGGCAATAGCATCAGGCACGTACAGTAATTCTGTGCCGTCTTCCCTCAGCACCTGCACACCTAAAGTGCCCGATAACGGCACATAAGGATAGGAAATAAGAATTTCAATATTGTCCGGATCACAATCAAAAAGAGTGCGTGTTATGTAGTGTACTGGCAGCACGCCACCAGGAATGGACGACAATAGCTGAAAGGTGAGGTCTTCAATATGCTCAAAGTCCATATCGAACATCCTCACGGTAAGAACATCATTAGAAATCCCACTGGTGACGTAAACCGGCTCGTCGTCATCGATGTACATCAATGTAAACTCAAGGTTACTGAGCATGTCGGAGGCAGAAAACTCGTGTGTGAGTGTAATTTGCGCCTGGCCGCTCAAGGCCAAAGCCAGCGCAACAATGGCTGGTAGAAGCTTGTAGGTCATGTCGTTAAAAA
>REDV01000122.1 GCA_007695365.1 Cryomorphaceae bacterium
TACGCCTTGAGTATCGACGCAGCTCCCTTTCTCTTTTTTGTCGGCAATATTTTCTCGGCCAACGGAAATCAAGCGCCCGGCGTGGCATTTATAGACCCCGAGTTGGCCATCCGTCTTAAAATGTTTCGCCGACACGACCTCGCAACCCGTGTCGGTGTGAGATTCGGACTGATGTCCGACACATGGCACGGATTTCAGCCGGAGTTTTCTCCTACAGCTACCGATAACAATGTGAGGGATTCCTACAACCGAATGCTCACCAATATCTACTTCAGCTACGGTATCGAGAAACGAAAAGGCTCTACCCGCATTCAGGGTTATTACGGGGTTGAGGGTGGAGTTGGCCTTGCCAGCGAACGTCACAGTTTTCGATACGGAAACGCAATTCAGTCAGATAATCAGGCGCCCGACAGAACAGAATTTGAACTGGTGTTTCAAAACCCCGAGGCATCAACCATGACCAACTTTACCGGCAACAATGCCTACGTGACGGATTATCGGCTTGGCACCCAGTTTCGCCTGGGAGCCCGCGCCTTTGTCGGGGCTGAAATGTTTATCTTTCCAAAAGTGTCGCTCGGTATAGAACTTGGCCTCGGAGCCATGGTAGCACTACGCGGTAAAGGCACCCTCGAAACCGAGGCCTGGACCATTCCTACGGGCGGAGGTGCTGAAACCCTCGTCACCCGAACCACTGAACTGGGCGGTGGCTCCACCATCGGTATTGATACAGACAACACGCGTGGAAGCATCCTGCTCAACTTCCATTTCTAACCTTGATAATCAGACCCCTGATGAACCTGCGGTGAGATGAAAATCCTCTCAGCACAACAGATTCGCGAGGCAGACGCCTATACCATCAAGCATGAGCCCATTGCTTCCATCGACCTGATGGAGCGCGCTGCAAACGCTTGCTTTCAGTGGATCTATGACCGTGCTCCCAAACTCTTTCCATCCCAACTCGACGAGCGCGATTACGTTTTCTACGTGATTTGCGGTGTGGGCAACAACGGTGGCGATGGGCTGGTTATTGCACGGCTGCTGAGCCGCAATGGCTATGAAGTGAAGGTGGTCATAGTGGAATTCTCTAAAAATTACTCTGAAGACTTTTCGGCCAACCTCGCAAAACTCAAGAAAACCAAAGTACCGATAGAAATTGCAAACTCCGCCGAAGTCATACCTGATATCCCGCCCGGAGCCCTCGTGATTGATGCACTTTTCGGAACAGGTCTCGCGCGCCCGGCCGAAGGTTTGGCCCTGTTGGCCATCCAGAATATCAACGCTTCCGGTGCGCGGGTGGTATCTGTTGACATGCCCTCGGGACTGTTTGCTGAAGACAACCGGGAGAACGATTACCAAGGAGTGGTTCGCGCCCATCACGTGCTTACGTTTCAGTTTCCCAAATTGGCTTTTTTATTGGGTGATACCGCCCGGCTTTGCGGAAAAGTTGAGGTACTCGACATTGGTCTTCACAGGGACTTTACAGACAAGGTAGAAACCCCTTATTTCTGTGTGTCGGATGAATGGGTGCGACAACGGATACTGCCCCGGGAGCGTTTTGGTCACAAAGGCACCTTTGGGCATGTGGCTGTGGTTGCAGGTTCTTACGGAATGATGGGGGCCGCTGTACTCTGCTCGCGCTCAGCTTTGCAGGGAGGAGCAGGGGCGGTAACGGCTTTTGTGCCCGAAGTCGGCGTGCAGGTTGTTCAAACTGCTGTACCCGAAGTGATGGTGAAACCCGTTGGAGATCATGCCATTTCCGGAGACAAGTTTCCGCCCAAAGAAATGGGCGCGTGGGCAATCGGTCCGGGCATAGGCACCCAAAAAGATACGGGCAGCTGGCTTAAAGCGGCTTTGGCGCAGTGCGATGCCCCCTTGGTGCTCGACGCTGATGCACTGAATATCCTCTCCGAAAACAAAGCCTGGTTGAAATCGCTTCCTGCGGACACCATTCTCACCCCTCACCCTGGTGAGTTTCGTCGTTTGGCCGGCGATTGGAGCACCAATTATGAGCGCCTGCAACTTTTGCGTGAATTTGCTTCCAACCACAAGGTGTATGTGGTGCTAAAGGGCGCCAACACCTCAACCGCTACTCCGGATGGCGATGTGTTTTTCAATACCACCGGCAACTCAGGAATGGCCACTGCGGGTAGTGGCGATAGCCTTACCGGAATCATAGCATCGCTTCGTGCCCAGGGCTATGCTGCGCGCG
Organism: Cryomorphaceae bacterium; assembly: GCA_007695365.1. Lineage (NCBI taxonomy): Bacteria > Pseudomonadati > Bacteroidota > Flavobacteriia > Flavobacteriales > Cryomorphaceae > Cryomorphaceae bacterium. The sequence goes on from REDV01000122.1 coordinate 2,210, forward strand.
ATGCAGCAGTTATCGGAGTGTTCCTTCATGGAAGGGCGGGCGACCTGGCCGCACTGGAGCACGGTGAACATGCCTTGATTGCCTCACATATCACACAGTTTCTCGGCAATGCATTTTTATCGCTTAATTTGCCCCAAAATTAGCGCGGTGCGTTTCAGATTTCACGGCTTTGTTCTGCTTGTTTTTCTGCTTTCCTGTAAAGAGGAACGCCGGCCTGCTCGCGGTGTGGCTGCACCTTCGGCCAAAAACGTGCGAATCCAGTTTATGGACGTGGAAAAATCGCGCGTGCCATACGGTGATACTTTGTGGGTGACACTTGAGGTGGATGATCCGGAAGAGGTGGTGAGAATCAATCTCCATGTTACCCGGGGGCGGGTTCCCATGGTTCAGCGCGACGACTACACCTTTGGAATTCCCACCCTTGAGATGGGAGGTGGGCAACACGGCCTGAGAGCCGAAGCGATGCTTGCCGATAGCAGCTTGCTCAGGGGATCCGCGTCTGTGAGGGTGGTACTTCCCGAAGCTCCCCCAGAGTGGAGCTTTCGATTGATTGATACTTACCCTCACGACATCAAGTCATACACGCAGGGACTGGTGTACCATGAGGGAGTATTGTTTGAAAGCGCCGGACAATACGGAAAATCGGATGTGCGAAAAGTGGCGCTGGAAACAGGCGAAGTCCTGCTGAGAAAGCCCCTCGATGCCGAGTTTTTTGCGGAAGGCCTGGCACTTGCGGACGGTGAATTGTTTCAGCTCACATGGCGCGAACGAACCGTATTTGTGTACGACCTCGCAACACTCAATCAGCAGCGCCGGTTTGGATTTGATTTTGGAAACGGCGAAGGTTGGGGTTTGGCATGGACAGGCGAGCATTTTGTTTTTTCGGACGGCTCGGCAGATTTGTATCTTCTGCGTCCCGAAGATTGGTCTGTGGAAAGGCAAATTCGGGTATTTGACCATCAGGGCGATGTGATTCGCCTCAATGAACTCGAATACGTGGATGGAAAGATCTATGCCAACATGCTCGATGACGAGCGCATTGCGGTGATTGATGTGGAATCGGGAGCCGTGCAGGCCTACTGGAATCTGGCCGGAATTCTAGACAAGCGCAAGGTGCAGCATCGCGTGGACGTGATGAATGGCATTGCATATCGCCCGGATACCCGAACCTTTCTGATTACAGGAAAACTGTGGCCAAGTATGTTTGAAGTGGTGCCGGTTCTCTAACGGGGCAGGGCTTAGCCCAACACATCCAGCGAACCAATTCCCTCCCGCACCAACTCAACCGAACCCGAGGTGCAGTCGAAAATGGTGGACGCATGCAGGTTACCAAATCCGCCATTGATAACGAGGTCAACCTGGTTGCTGTATTTCTCGTGAATCAATTCGGGGTCGGTGGTGTATTCCAGAATTTCGTCATCGTCGTGCACTGAGGTTGAGATAATGGGGTTGCCCAACACGCGCACAATCTCCCTCGGAATGTTGTTGTCCGGCACCCGGATTCCCACGGTCTTTTTCTTGCTCTGAAAGATTTTGGGAACCTGACCACTGGCATTCAGAATAAAAGTGTAAGCTCCTGGCAGGGCCTTTTTCATCAGCTTAAATACTGTGTTGTCAAGTGGTTTGGTGTATTCCGATATTTGGCTGAGGTCGTAGCAAATCACTGAGAAATTCGCCTTGTCGAGCTTGATGTTTTTAATGCGCGCCACTTTTTCGAGCGCCTTGATGTTCATCAAATCGCAGCCGATGGTGTACACGGTATCGGTAGGGTAGATGATTACACCGCCTTTGCGTAAAACATCAACCACCTGATCAATGCGCTTGGGGTCCGGGTTGTCGGGATGAATGTTGATAAGCATAGAAAAGGTTTTGAATAAAAGCAGTTAATCGGGATTTCTGAGATCGTGCAAATGTGAGCCAATCTGACTGACAATAAGTGAAGCGCCAACAACAATGGCGAGCCACCCACTCTTGTTTTCATCCCAGGTAATGCCGTAATGGTTGAGTGATATAACGCCGTAAAAGAGGATGAACACACCGGCAATAATGAGTATAGCCCGGAGTAGTGGCAGACTGCGCGTGAACGATTGAATGGACGCCCACATCTTTATCAGGCTTTTACCGCATTGCTTTTGGCGTGGTCGGCCAGGAATTTAGCCAGACCAATATCCGTAAGCGGATGATTGAGCAGGGCAGTTATGGCCGAAAGGGGTGCAGTGATCACGTCGGCACCGATCTGCGCACATTCCATAATGTGCATGGGGTGACGCACTGAAGCCGCAAGTATTTCGGTAGTGTAGCCGTAGTTGTCGTAAATAGTACGGATTTCCTCAATCAGGTTTAGACCATCGGTTGAGATGTCATCCAATCGTCCGATAAAAGGCGAAACATAGGTTGCACCTGCCTTGGCCGCCAGCAGCGCCTGTCCGGCAGAAAAAACCAGGGTGCAATTGGTGCGGATGCCTTTCTCACTGAAATACTTCAAAGCCTTTACACCCTCGCGGATCATGGGCACTTTCACCACGATGTTTTCGTGCAGTTGGGCAAGTTTTTCACCTTCGCTAATAATGCCTTCAAAATCGGTGGAGATTACCTCGGCACTTACGTCACCATCTACAATATCGCAAATGTCAATGTAGTGCTGCATCACCCTGTCGTTGCCCGAAATGCCTTCTTTGGCCATCAGCGAGGGGTTGGTGGTAACGCCGTCGAGCACACCCAGGTCGTGGGCTTCGCGAATATCATTGAGGTTGGCGGTGTCAATAAAGAATTTCATGGTGTGTTGAGGTTTTTGGGTAGGGTTAAAGGTACAATTCGCGCCTGAACTGAAAAAGCTATTCGGCTATTTGATTTTGTAGTGATTCATGAGGATTCGCTCAAACCAGCGCCCGGGCAGGACGTCGTGCAAAAAGGCACTGAGTTTTTGCACGGGTTTGGCCACCTTGTAGTGCATGGCCGGTTGCTTGCTTTGCAGAATATCACACACTTTTTTGGCGATGGCAATGGGGTCTCCGCTGTGCTGTACCTCGTGGTTCACCTGGTTGTTCAACCGTGTTGTTTGCTCCTTATACACCGACCGGGAAGCGGCTTTCACCACCTGCCTGTTGTCGTTGATACTGGTCTTGAAATCACCGGGCAATATAGAGCAAACCCGAACCCCGTATGCCTGCACCTCCGAGCTGGTAGCTTCGGTAATCATCAGTACCGCAGCTTTGGTAGCGCTATAAATGCCCCGATAGGGAAGTCCCATTTTTCCGGCAATAGAACTGATGTTGATGATGGTGCCCTTTTTAGCCTGGCGCATGTGAGGCAAAACGGCGCGGCTCACATTCATCAAACCAAAAACATTGGTGTCGAAAACAGCTCTCGCTTCGGCGTCGCTCGTATCTTCCATAGAGCCGATCAGGCCGATACCGGCGTTGTTGACCAGTGCATCAATACGACCCTCGCGTTCAAACACCATTTCAATGGCCTTCTCTACAGAGGGTTCATGGCACACATCCATTTGAAGTTCGGTGAATCCGTCGCGCTCGCGGCCTGTTTCGGACCTGCGACTTGCGCCATATACGCGAAAACCCTTTTCAGCAAGGTGCTTTGCCGTTGTAAGACCCATTCCGGCAGAGGCTCCGGTTATAATGACGACCTTGACCATAGGGAATAAAAAATGGGCAAGCTACTTATATCGCACCGCTACAACCGCTTACCCTTGCTTTCTTCCGAACCTGGGGGAGTTCAGCAGGAGCTGGTCGTATAAGACTTGCCCGGTGCAAAGGTATCTAAACCGTATCATTTCGCAAACTTTATTCGCCGGAATACAAACCATGATCAGGCTTGTGGCCCAAACCTAGAATTGTATCTCAAAACCAAATTGTTGCCTTGCCTCGAATGAAGCAGCGACGCCAGAAGTTGCACCCTGAAATCCTTCGGGGAGAAATCCCCAAAATTGAAACGGTGGCCCTTGTCCCCTCCCCGGAGGGGTGGCCCCGACAAACGCGGGTTTCACACGACCTTGATGTTGAAGGTCGGGGTTGGGGTGGGTTTTTCACCCACCACTTAGCATCCCCCAGATCAGACTTATACCAATGAAAGTCATCCTACGGTTACTATGATTACCGGATAGCGTTCTCGAGGTGGACAGCGATTGCATGAAACGCGCTTGGCTGAGTTTCTGTGTAGGTTGCTTTGGTAGTTGGGTTTGACGAGTGGTACTATGAGTCCGTTTCAGACGACTGCATTTGAGACGCGCCCTAATTTCAAAACCCTAAGGGACAGAATTATAATGGCATTGCATGTTGCGAGAGACATTCGACCCCTTCGGGGTCGCGCCTCTATCTTTGTTACGTTCTATTCAGACATTTGACCCTTTCAGGGTCTATGCCGAATGGTAGCGGTTATGATCAATTAGAGTCGCCGCCGGTTGATGCTCTGATTGACGTGCACAAGTTTTGATTGAGTTTTTGTTTTGATTATTAGCATTTTGTCATTTCGACCGAAGCAGCGACGCCAGGAGCTGCGTAGCGGAGAAATCTATTATGAGATAGAAGTGTGAATTGAATGAGATTTCTCCCCCGAAATTCTTCGGGGCAGGCTACTCCGTGCCTCGTACCTCAACACTCCGGTCGAAATGACAAA
>REDV01000123.1 GCA_007695365.1 Cryomorphaceae bacterium
TTCAGACCACTCTCATCTTTCAAAGTGATCCTGGAGTCCCCTCCCATGGACATAAGTTCACTGGCTGAATAATTGCTTAAATCAGGGCCGATCATTTCATTTTCCTTTCTGAATCACTCCGTGATGTTCGTAAAATTTTCTAACCCCGGGACGCTCTAACAGAGGGCCAAAACATTGTATAATACTCATGTCAGGATTGTAGTTGGCCTCAACAACTAATACTTTTTCACCATCCCAGGCAACGTCCCAACCTACGAATGCCAAAAACTCCAGATGAGATGCCAAATCCTTCATTTGAACAACAAAACTTGACCAATTCGGAATCACATAGCCCTTGGCACGGAAACCACTATCGGGATGACTATCTTTTGGTACAAAATCTTCTCTACGGCGCGGATAAAGGTAGCCGTGTCCAATCTCTCCAGTGTTCTCATCGACTTTTGCCAGAAACCCACCTTGTTTCCAATTATCTATTACGCCAACATGCGTTGTACCAAACTTGTGAGAAACAGCCGCGATGAATGGCTCTTTGGTATCGGGATCTATCATCGTAATAACCCTCATGGTATTCAGGGAGTGCGGAAATATCTCTCTTGAATAGCCGGACGGAAATACTTTCGGCTGTATGATGGCGCGCCCGAATTTTGAGATAACGCTCGTAAAATCCTTCGGGTCTATTTCGGTCTTACCCACCAGAATTTTCCCTTTTTCTGTGGAATATGAAATGCTCTCTACATTGCGGCCACCACCACCATCTATAGGTTTCACAACATATGTCAACCCTTCAAAGAGACAACCCAAAAAATCATCAATGGAACTAATTTCGCTACCTGTAAAAACGAATTTTCCATTGCGTTGGATAAGAATTAATACTGGAATGACGTCCGCTACTGGATCCATAAAACGGTAAAAGACAAACTTATCGTGAACTACAATTCGGTGCAGTTTATTGATTCTTTCGGTGAGTATCCGCCTGTCCATATCTGAAATGTAGTCGGCTGCTTTTTGTCTATCATAATACAGCGCCTTGTCTGAGTGAAATCCACGTCGGTTCCACCATCGCTTGTCTCTGGCAGAAACAACCAAGTCACTACTTCTTATCTTTTTTTCGTCTTTGTTAAATACTGGTGAATACAGCGGACGTCTGAGAAAGTAAAGGCCCAGTTCATTCAACAAATACACAAGGTAGGTTTTAATCATATCGCCAGACCAATTTCATGAGTATGCGGCTTCAATACTTTCATAAATCCCTTTATCATACATACTTTCCCCTTGTTCATTCAGCACATCCAAGCTGTTTACTACACGGTGGAGGCTATTGAAAAGCTCTTTCTTTGAATGGGCTTTTACCACGTAAGCTCCTATTCTGCATTTGCTCGCCGTAATCCCCTGAATGTTTGTATGCGGCGGCTTATAGCCATAATATGCCTTTACGAGCCCTTCTTCCATAAGCTTGTCCATACCTGTTACTTTCACAAATACTCCGGGTAGGGCGTAGATGATACCAATGGCCTGATGCAAACCCGAAGGTTGAATCTCCACCCTGTGCGGCACCTCCAAAAACGAATCGATGGTCGCGTCAATGATGTCAAAGCCCGTCTCGTCAAAAATGGTCTCGTGACTAATTCCGCCCCCGGCTCGTGGCGCAAACTCAATAACATGGATGGTTTCACCAGATACAAATGCCTGGATATGGAGTGGGGTATTATCGAGTCCGTACATATCTGCCACCTGCTGCGCCGCCTCAACAATTCGTTTTTTGGCATGGGTACTGATGTCCGGAGGCGTAATGGTAGCGTAGCACTTAATCACATCGTCGGCCTCATTGGCAACACTTAACCTTTCACTCATCATCAAAAGCCTTGCTTCGCCCTTTTCTATGAAGCAATACGCGCTGACTTCCAGGCCCTCTACTACTTCTTCAACAATGACTTTATCGGTGCGACTGATGGTTTTGGCAAACTCAAAATACTGCGCGAGCTCGTTCTGGTTCTTAACCTTTTTTACGCCGGCAGACCCACAGGCATCGGCAGGTTTTACCATTAAGGGCCATTTCAAACCTGCTTGTTCCAATTCATTTTGATACTCTACATAAACGAAGCGCGAGGTAGGCACACCATTTCTACGCATCATTTCTTTCATTTTGCCCTTGTTAGACACCGCAAGAGCTGTTTCATAGCTGTAGGGTTTGGTTAAGCCCATTTGCTCGGCTACATAGCACGCGGTAACATTGGCCTGATCAATAGAGCTGCTAATAACCAGTTGTGTATTTAATTCTTTGGCTACCTCCAACACCTTATCCATATCGAGCGTGCTTTCCTGCACGTGCAAATGGGCATGCGCTTTTGCCGGCGGGTTGTCGAGGTAATCAAGCAATACTACATAATAACCCCGTTTTTTAAGATGGTTAATCAAGACGATGTGAGGAGCCGTTCCCCCCAACACCAATGCGACCGGTTTTTGGTTTACATCCATCGGTTGGCTTCTATAGCTTGGGTTTGGCCGTGGTGAAACAGGCGAATATTGTTCAATGCGCTGCTCATCATATGGGTAAAGGTTTCTATGGTGAGGCCTCCTACGTGTGGCGTAAGTACGGTGTTGGGCGCTTTCAGAATGTCTGCGTCGGGCGACAGGGGTTCTTTCTCAAAAACGTCAAGGGCCGCACCAGCCACCTGTCCGGAGTGCAGTGCCTCGGCCAGGTGCGCTTCGTTTACCAGGGGGCCGCGGGCGGTGTTCACCAGAAACACCCCGCGCTTCATGCGGGCAAGTGTGTCGCGGTTAATCAGTGCGCGGGTGCTTTCGTTCAGGGGGCAGAGCAGGCAGATTACATCGGAGGTTGCGAGCAGGGTTTCCCAATCGGCGTAGCGCACACCGAGTTCGGTTTCTGCACCGGCCGGCAGGGGTTGCGGCTTGTAGTACACGCGTTGTACATCAAAGGGCGCGAGCATGCGTGCTACGTGGGTTCCAATGTTTCCCAGGCCCACCAGTCCTATTTGCTTTCCTTGCAGCGAGTGGCAGCGGAGGCCCGTTTCATTCTTGAGCCATGTGGCATTTTGCGTTTGGGTGTGCACTGGAATGAGTTGGCGCAACAGCGAGAGTACCAGCAGCACGGTGTGCTCGGCCACGCTGCGGGCGTTGATGCCCCGGTTTACATACACCGGAATCTGCCGGTTTCGCAGTGCGTCTGCATCCAGTCCGTCGGTGCCAACCCCGGTTCGTTGCACCATGCGCAGCAAGGGGGCGGCTGCAATCACATCGGCGGTGATGCGCAACCTGCCACTGGCCAGGAAATAATCGGCTTGGGGGGCGGCGTGCATCAGGGCCTGTGGAGTGGCTTCGGGCAGCGCGGTAAACGTGAAACCCCCGGGCACCAGCGCCTCAACCACTTTCAGGACTTCCGGGCTGTAGGCATTGGTGAGGAGGATTTGCGGCACGCTGTGGTCTTTTTCGGTTAGCCGATACTTCCCTTTTCCGACGCCTTTGCTTCGGGGTAGTACTGGTCAATCATGCGTTTTACGAGGCTTACCTGTTTGGCGCGCTGGCGGGCATCGGCTTCGGTGGTATCCCAACTGTGGGTTTTGGCAACCGATCCGCCGGTTTTCAGGTAGATGGGTGCAGCCACACGAATCATTTCGGGCACCTCGTAATGGCGGATAAAGCCGCCTGTGGATGCCGGGTTTTCGGTGTGTACATCGATGGGCACATCAATGGCCTGGCGCATGGAGGCCAGCATCGGAAGCTGAATATCGCGCACGGGGTTGATGGAATTGGCGCCGGTGTTTTGAAGTAAAAAGGCCGAGCAGGGATTTCCGTGTCCGGTATGGGCCGACACCTTGAAGTGGCATTCGGCGGGAATTTCGCCGTGGCGGCGCATTTCGTTCAACACCCAAAGACAGCCTTCATCGTAAACGAGGAACCCGCGGCAGCCGAGGTTTACGGCCCGCCGGATATCTTCCATGGCCCGCACAATCTGGTCTTGTCCGCGCAGGCGGTAACCCATTCGCTGGCCTTCGGGCGTGTTTACCGATGCGCTGGTGTCGTAGGTGGCGCGCGGACCCACAGCCAGGATGAGTTCAACCTTGTGATCGGCGGCGAGGCTCACCATTTCGCGGATGTCGTCGTCGCTCAGCAGCATGATGCCCTTGGTTTGGGTTACCCGGTGAATCACCATTCCGAGGCGGTCAATTTCTTCGAGCAGGGCTTTCATGGGTTTGGGCCCCTGAATACCCGGAACTTCAAAGCGGTACTGTGCGCCATCGGCAAAGCGTTTGGATGAATCCGGAAGTTGCCACGCGTCGCCTGCGGGCATCCCGATTTTGCGCAAAAAATCAAGACTTGCTTTCATGGGTAGAAGTTTGGTGTTACGCCTTTGGGGCGAACAACAGCAAAGGTAATTGTTTGTGCCAACCCTCGCCGGGGCGGGCAGCTATTTCGAGCACCTCGTTGCAGGTGGTTTCGGCCATACCCCAATCTGTGGCCAGTTCACGAAACTTTGCTTCAATGGCCTCGGTGCTCAGGGGGCGCTCAGGTTCACCCAGTGGCAGGTTGATGCGGACCACATGCTCGCTTCCGTTGGTGGTTTGCACACGGACTTCTGCGGCACGCTCGCGGGGCACGGCCCGGCTCATTTCGTCGTCTGCAAGCACCCTGGTGAGTTGGGTAATGCGCTTTACGTGGGTGTTGGAAAGCGCTGGTTCCGCAAACTCCTGCTGACCGGCTTTTCCCCACACCAGTGCGGCCGCCACGCTGTAGGGTGTGCTCATTTTGGCGGAGTGTGATCCGGCAATTTGGCGGTGGTCGTGGCCGGGAATCCCGAGGGCATACGTATGCACTGTTACAGATTGTACATCGCTGTGGTTGAGGGCATGGCGGCTCCGTATGTCTATGGCTGCCTCAATGGCCGGGTGGCAGTGGCGGCAGGCGGCGTAGGGTTTTCGGTACACTGCATGGATGGCCGGCAGACTTTCGGCATCCGGCAGCAGTTCCTGTGTTTTTGCATCGCTGCCGACGAGTTGCCGGAGCAGACCTTCGACGCCACCGAGCGGATCATCGGGTCCGGCGTAGCCTGCACGTGCAGTCAGTGCCGCTACGAGGCCGTTCATGGCTGCCATGCCGGCGTTGTAGGGCTTCAGGGCTGAATGGTCGCGAATGGCCTTGAGCGTGCCGGCGGTGCTAGCTGCCGCAGCTGCAAGGGCATTTTTTTGTTCTTGCCCGGAGTAGTTGAGTGCTGTTGCCACCGCCCAGGCCGCACCCAGGGTGCCACAGATTCCGGTGGCGTGGTAGCCGCGTTTTTTAAGCGCGGGTTGCATGGTGCGCGCCATCCGTATAGTGACTTCATATCCTGCAAGCACTGCGCGGTAGAGTGCATCACCATCAAAAGCATGCACGGAAGCCAGCGGAATCAATGCCCCGAGCACAGGTGCGCCGGGATGCACCATGGCAAAGCGCTCGCCGTCGTCCAGCTCGGCCGTATGGGCACTCATGCCGGTAACCAGGGCTGCTGTGGTTAGCGAGGCATGGGTGCCAAGCCCCATCACTGGCACTGTACCACCGTCGGGATTGAGCTGATGAATAAGCCGCATGGCTTCTTCGCGCTGCTGCGCGGCTCCTGCAAGGGTCACCCCGATAAAATCCACCAGGCAATGACGCACTGCTTCGCGGTCGGCCGTAGTGGGGTTCTTTTGGATTGCGGCATTGATACGGGCCACAAAAGCATCTGTGAGGTTGTCGGAGCTTTGTTGCATCAGTCGGTGGATTCGCCGAGAATAAGTTTCAGGTATGATTTTTCATCGTCCACCACCCCGTAGGCACGCGCCAGGTTTACGATGCGTTTGGCCCAGTTGCGGTGGGGGTTGATTTCGTTCATTTTGTTGGACTTTGCGCTCTTTACCACACCTCCTTCGGTTCCGAGGATCTGCGATGCATCTTCAAACTCCTCGCGCGTAACGGCCTGCATGGCATTTACAAAGCGTATGTGCGAGGGGTGAATGATGGTTTTACCCACAAAGCCGTTGGCTTTGTCGAGCAGTACTTCGCGCAGCAAGCCGTCGATGGCCTCGTTTACGATAGGATTTCGGCTGAGGAGCGTTTGATGAATGTCGCTTTCGAGCAGGTGTTCCAGATCGTCTTTTTTGTAGGCCAGAAAGTATTCCCAAACCGGCGCCGAAACGGTATAGCCCGTACCTTCCCTGTTGAAGTAGTTGAGGATATCACTCAGGCAATCGCGCACGGTGAGGATGTCGTAAATGGAAGCATTCATTCCGCGGCGCACGCCAAAGATGGAAGAGAAGTCGGTTCCTCCCACCCGCACGTTCAGGATCCACTGCTTAAAAGGTTCCATGAGTGTGCGCAGGGCATTCAGTTCGCCCACACGCGTTTCCCGAAAGGCGATGGCGCGGCCTTCGAGGATGGGCATGGCGTAGAGCGACACGTTGAGGCGTTTGTTGAGATGGTCAAGGCGCCCCAGGTATTCATCGGCATTGCTGCTGTAGAACTTGGGAAACACAAAGCCGGCCAGCACACGCGCATGACGTTCGTTGAGACGATCGGCAAACTGTCGGAACTGAATGGTGTTGCGCGCCCGAAGGAAGATGAGGGGGGTATCGTTTACGCTGAGTTTTTCGTCATCCCACGCCTCGTGAATGGTTTCAAGGTGAAAGAGCACGTTGTCTTCGGCAGCGGTTACATCGCGTTCGCGGATGGCGTCTTCAAAGTCCATGACGATGGATGTAACGTGGTTCATGTTTCGGGCGATGATTTTGTCCACCACGTTTTTGGTTCCGGGCATGTAGAGGGTGCCGCCCAGGCAGTATTGCAGGTGATCCTTTTCGGTAAACTTGTTGAAAGCCTCCGGCTCTTTAAAAAAGCTGAATTGCGGGTTGAACTGGTTGTGTTTCATGATGGCACTTCGGCTAATGCGTGTTGTATGGTTTCGACAAATTTAACCTGAGATAATGATTTGCCAGTAGCCTTTTTTCGCGGGGCCCATAAATGATATTCTACCTTCTGATTTCAGCCTGGCAATATCCCGAAGAACGGTTCTTTTGGATACATCCAGTTTTCTGGCCAAATCGCTGGTGGTGACCCGTGGGTTGGCCGTCATGATTTCTAAAATTCTTCTGTGCCTTTTTTGGCTTGTTTCATCGGTGACATTTTCAGTGACATTTTCAGTGACAATTTCAGTGACATCATCGGGAGAATGTTTCGAAGAGCTTATTTTCTGGCGGCTATACTCCAATGTTGCAAGTATCCCATTCGATATTTGCTCCATCTTGAATTTCATCGTAGGATAGGACTCAATCTCCTGGCGAACACGAATTAATCCGCTGCCGTATTTTTCAATATCACCTTTCAGATAAAATGCCTCCGCAATAAGTTTGTTCCGGGCATGAGCTTGGTAGTCATTACGCAATAAATCTTCTACGGTAAGGTTCCCCACCAATTGACCTGGACTGAAAAAAGTGATTTTATTATCAAAAATCTTGATTTGAATGTCGCTCGGACTCATGTAATCGCGATGTACAACTGCATTTAACAGCACCTCACGAATTGCAGGCAATGGATACTCAAAAATCTCATTCCTTGAGGTTGATGTTCCGGTAACTTCACTTGCAACCTTGATTTGATTCAAAATATAACTCATTGACTGATTAACCAGGCTAAACAAGTTGCCCCTTAAGAGTTTATCGTCAAGAATAACTGAAGGACTTTTTAACCTTCCAACGTGTATCGCAAAACCTGTATCCCCTTCACCAAAAAGTAACCATGCAGCATTGGTCACCTGCTTTTTTGAGACCAAACGAAGCTTTTTGAGCGCATCATACGAGTTCTCTTCGAGCCGGAATCGATTTCTTGAATTTACGTCTTTTATAAACCTCTGAATGGATTCGGTGTCGAGATTATCCCAACTCTTGGTGGGGCTCGGATAAGAATCCCATGATACCTGCAACGACTGCATAGTCAACTGAGTAATCTCTAAAACAGATAAACGGTGGTTTGCATTGCCTACACGTTGAAAATATCTGCCTCGAAAAGCTACAGGTTTAACCGGGAACTCCTGCACTTTGAAAGCCACAATTGATTTTCCCTCGAACTCGGTTTCATCAACGATAGGGACAATTCCTGGCAATGTCTTTCCTTTTATTTCATTAACCCACCGTTGAATCGTCTCCTTCTTTAGGTTGACTCCAGAAATCGAACTGTCATCATTTACCCCGATTAAGACCGTTCCTCCTTTTGAGTTCGCAAAAGCCGACAATGTCTCAATAACTTCATCTCCAAAACTTGCCTTGAACTCAAGCTTTTCACCTTCACCGGACGACAGATATTGATGCCATTCTTCAGTATGCATTGACCACGGAAATGATTTTACTTTGTTCCTCCTCCGTAATGCCCGCAAAGAGCGGCAGGCAGAGCACCCTGCGCGATACGTCGTCGGACACGGGCATGGCGGGGCTTTGCACGTAGGGCAGGTTGTTGAGCGAGGGATAAAAATACCGTCGCGGCAGGATGTTGTTGGCCTTGAGCCGCGCTTCTGCGCGGAGCAGCGAGGCTTCGTCGGGAAACACAACCGGAAAATAACTGTGGTTCCAATCCGTACCGGGGCGGATGGCAAGCATTTGCAGTTCAGTACCGGTCAGTTGCTCGCGGTAAAACGCGGTGGCGCGGCTGCGCGAGGCGAGGATTACCTCCATGTGGGGCAATACGGCCAGCCCCATGGCGGCCTGTAATTCAGACATTTTACCGTTGATGCCCAAGCCGTAAAACTCCAGCGCACCGTGATGCCCGAAATTGTGGCTGTAGTACACGCGGTGCCGGAGTTCTTCGTGAGGGCAAAAGGCGGCTCCGCCCTCGCCCGTATGAAAGAGCTTGGTGGCGTGAAAGCTGCATGTGCTGATATCGCCGTGGTCAAAAATGCTCTTACCGAGGTAGCGCACGCCAAAGCAGTGGGCAGCGTCGTAAATGACGTGCAGGCCGTGGCGGGCGGCGATATCGGCAATGGCCTCCGTATTACAGGGATTGCCAAAAACGTGCGTGGCCATGATGCAGGTGGTGCGTGGCGTGATGGCGGCCTCAATCAGCTTTTCGTCGATGGTGAGGTACTGCGGGTCAATATCCACAAACACGGGCGTACAGCCTTCCCACACGATGGAGGCCGTGGTGGCCACATAGCTGAATGGCGTGGTGATGATTTCGCCGCCGCGCCCCAGCAGTTTCAGGGCTATTTGCAGCGGGACGGTGCCGTTGTTCATCAGCAGCACGTTGGATACCCCGAGGTGGTTTCTGAGCGCCGCTTCGAGTTCGCGCACCAGCTCGCCGCGGTTGGTGAGCCAGCCCTTGTCAAAAGCGCGCTGCACCAGGGCGGTGTAATCCTCCATGGGCGGCAGAAAGCTCTTGGTAACCGGTATGTTTTGGTTGGGTTGGCTCATGTACTACCTCGATTCGGGCACTGCAAAGATTACGGTTTCTTCGAGGTGTGTGGTGGCGTGCTTCATGTAAAAGCGGTATCCGAGCTGCAGGTTATTGATCCAGATGGGGATGTTCACAAAATCATCCATGCTGTGATAGGTGGCAATGGCCAGTTTAGGCCGATGGGTGCGGATGGTTTGCTCTGCTCCCTGCAGGGCGTAAGGCTCGGCACCTTCAATATCCATCTTGATAAAGTCCACTTTGGGTAATTGCTTGTCGGCCACTACGCGGTCGATGGTGGTGGTTTCGGTTTGGCCGTCGTGGCCTTCAAACTTTTCGAACTGCACCTGGCTGGCCGGTCCGCGGTCTTTGTAGTACATGGCTTTGCCTGCTTCGTTCCACAGCGGATTAGGGCAGAGATCTATGGTGGGTTCCAGGGTGGGGTTCATGTTGAGGTTTCGTTGGAAGACCTCTATGTTGTTCGGAATAAACTCAAAGGCCACCACTTTACCGTGATCACCTACCAGGTGGGCAAAGTACAGGCTTGAGTCGCCAAAGCAGGCGCCGCAATCGAGCACTACATCGCCGGCCTCGGCTTTGATTTTGTCGTGGTAGTTGTATTGCTCCACAAAGAATTGCGCCACCACCCCGCTGAAGTAGCCTTCAATGGGAAATCCGGCTTTGTGCACGCGGGTTCGGTAAATTTTGCGTGCACCACCGGGGTAGTTTACTTCCACGGCGTCGCTGCGGTCAAAACAATCTTTGGAGCGCTCCACCATTTTCTTGTAGTGGTCGCCATAGAGCGGCAGCCGCACTTTATCGCGGCCCATGATGCGGTAGGCCATCAGTTTCACCATCAGGTGTTTGGATTCGTCGTCGGCGAGCATGCCGTACAGGGTTTCCAGGCGGTCGTTGTACACTGCAAGGGTATGGATACTGCGCTCCATAAAGTAGGCTGCGGCATCTTTGGTGATCATTTTTGCCAGCAATTTTCCGGCAACGGCCGTTTTGAGGCGGTCTTTCAATCCCGGAGCCGGGCCTTTTCGCTGGTCTGTAAAAGCGTTGTGAAGGGAGGCTTTCAATTCCTCAACAACCTGGTGGCGGAAGGTGTCTTTCATAAATGTGAGAGGGTAATGCTTTGGCTTTCTGAAGGTCGGATATAGGTGCTTTAAGCTACGAAGGTATCAGACCTGGTTGGTTTATACGTTATGTGCGCAATTGAACTGGTATTTGGCGGTTCAAAGATAGGATTTCCGGAGGGTATGGGGGGAATGAGACGATGTGGTAATTGGACGATTAGCCAGTTGACGGATGGACGATTATGCATCAGGCAACTTTAGGGGTGGACTCCTTGAGGCTTAGTGGCTCACTATGCTGAGTGTAAGTGTGATTGGTTTCTATTCTTGACGACTACTTTTTTGTCATTTCGACCGACAAATCCCAAAATTGAAACGGAGGCCTTTATCCCCTCCACCGGAGGGGTGGCCCCGACAAACGCGGGTTTCACACGACCTTGATGTTGAAGGTCGGGGTTGGGGTGGGTTTTTCACCCACCACTTAGCGCCCCACATATCAAACTTTTATCAATGAAATTCATCCAATGGGTACTTTGGTTGCCGGATAATGTTCTCGAGGTGGACAGCGATTGCATGAAACGCGCCTGGCTGAGTGTCTTGCAAAGGTTGCTTTGGTAATTGGGTTTGACGAGTGGTGCTAAGAGTCCGTTTCAGGTGGATGCATTTGAGACGCGTCCTAATTTCAAAACCCTAAGAAACAGAATTATAATGGCATTGCATGTTACGCGAGACATTCGACCCCTTCGGGGTCGCACTTCTATCTTCGTTGCTTTCTCTTCAGACATTTGACCCTTTCAGGGTCTGTGCTGAATCGTAGCGGTTATCATCAATCAGAGTCGCCACCAGGTGATGCTCTGATTGTCGTGTACAAGATATGATTGCGTTTTTGTTTTGATTACTAGCATTTTGTCATTTCGACCGAAGCAACGACGCGAGGAGCTGCGCCCCGAAATGCTTCGGGAAGAAGTCTCAATGAGAAATGTGATTTGAGCAAAAACAAGACTCCGTTTCATAGAGATTTCTCCACTGCGTGCTTCGTGCCTCAGCACTCCGGTCGAAATGACAAAGGGGTGTGATTGGGGTTTACAATTGGCTTTTTAATTTTTGTCATTTCGACCGAAGCAACGACGGTAGGAGTTGCGTAGCGGAGAAATCTCATACGAGATATAGTGTGAAATGAATGAGATTTCTCCCCCGAAATTCTTCGGGGCAGGCTACTTCACGCCTCGTTCCCCGGCGTTCCGGTCGAAATGACAA
This sequence comes from Cryomorphaceae bacterium, assembly GCA_007695365.1. Classification (NCBI taxonomy): domain Bacteria; kingdom Pseudomonadati; phylum Bacteroidota; class Flavobacteriia; order Flavobacteriales; family Cryomorphaceae; species Cryomorphaceae bacterium. The sequence continues at coordinate 11,742 of REDV01000123.1, forward strand.
AGGGGTGGGGTTGAATAGGGTTTGGCGCGGATTCTCGCGGCTTACAATCTGAATCAAAAGAGCAGGCGGTGGTGATGCCTTGAAGATGTCAGCGTAGCGTCTCGCTACGCTGAACTGAGGCAATGTAATTTTTTTAGACCAACATCGTTAGAATCTACCTCCATTCAATCAGTCAAAGACGAAAGCAGATAACACCGAACAGATAACATCACCTATACGTAAGCATGGGTTTTGTGCTTCGCAGGATAGAAAAGTGGTACGTTTAGCGTTCAGTTCTTCGCAGGAAGTTCAGTGGTTAAAATCCCCGCCTGCGCAAAACGCAGAACCGTTGTAACCATGCTATCCGCAGCCCCCTAAAAATCATCATCATCTTCCAACTGATCCCAAAAATCGTCGTGGTCGTCGTCGTCTTCGTCGCTGGGAGAAATGATAATGACCGGGGGCTTGCCGGGCTGGGGCTGCGCAGGTTGGGCTTCATTCTTTTTCGGTGAGGGCGTGCCGTGCTCAATGATGATTTCCTCGGTTTTTTGCGGGGGCGTTGAGGGCGTTTCTTCGCGGTTGCGGCGACCGCCAAAAATGCCCCCAAACTCCTTGCGCAGCAGGTTGCGGAAATTCTCCTTTTCCTGCTGAAAATACGCGCGTCGCTGCTCACGGGCAGACTCCCTGTCGTAGGTAAACTGCAGGTTGTCGAGCGGTCCGCTCATGCGCAAAAAGAAGGAGCCCCCGGAGCCATCGTCGCGAATTTCACCAAACTCACTGTGCTGCGCATTGGTGAGAATTTCGGCCAGCCGGAAGCGCAAACGGTAATCCACCACGCTGTTGAAATGATGGGTTCCGGCAGCCACCAGGTTCATGGCCGACGACTCGAGGTTCATTTCGGGAATATGGATGGTTCGGTCGCGGATTTCTATCTGGTTCTCCAACCGCGAGAAATGCACGTGCTGCAAGCGTTCGCGCAGGCGGTCTGTTTTTACCAACGGCGCCAAAATGCGGTTTTGCCTGATATAATCTGCCACTTCAATCAGCGACTGGTGCTGAATCAGCTCGCCGTTTACAATGGAAATGTCAATCAGGCTGTAAATACTTGCCGGGTCGAGCTGCAAGGCATTGTTGAGCGTGGTTCGGAATACCACATCGGCGTTGGTTTTTCCGCTCAGGTGCTTGTCTGTAATAAAGTCCTGCCCAAAATTGTCGAATTCGGTAAACAGGCGCTGAATATTGATACCCCGCAATTGGGCCTGAGCGTTTACCTTGAAGTTGCCGCCGGCCATGGGGCGCACGTCCATCTTCGCATCGAAGGTGCCCTCACTGGTGCCAAAAGTGAGCCTGTCGGCAAAAATGCCGCTCGGGGTAATATCTAATAGTCCGCGAATATCATCCGCCTGAAAGGTTCTGAACTGCAGCTTTTTGATAGAGGCATTCGCGCTGAGCTGAATGTATTTGGGTAGCGTAAAATGCAGTTCATCGCCATCGGACTCCTTGTCGGCCAGCAGCAATTCCGCAAGGTCTATATACGACGACTGAAGGCTGGCCTGGATGTTCATTTTCTCGCCTTCGATCAGCACAAAGGGAACGAAGTTTTCAAAAACGCCGTCGAGCGCAAAATCCGACGCGAAGATATTGCCCCGGAGGTTTTTTACCGCAGCGTGGTTGCCGTTGAGGTGAAAGGCGCCCGTAAAGCCGTGGTACTTGTGGTCGGCGCCGGTGATTTTAAAATCGGTGTTGTCGAACACAAGCTTACCTGAAATCTCTGCGCGTTTCAGGTCGGCCACGCTGAGTTTTTGAGGATTTGCGATGATTCCCTTAAAACGGCAGGTGAGATTTACCCCTCCGCGGATGTACTCGAGCGATCGGATTTCGATGATTTCCTGCAAATCGTTGAGCTGGGCCTTGCCGTTCAGTTCAAACTGAATCATGGGTCGGCTGAAGTTGCGGATGGAGCCGTTTCCGCTCAGGATGCCCTCTTTGAGTTGAAAGCGGAAGTTGTCTATCTCCAACAAATCGGGGTGGTTGGCGCGGTGGTGAAAAGTACCCGTGGCCTCAAAGTTTTTAAAATTAAGCCCGCTTTTGAGGTGCTTTACGCCGGCGTTCTGCACGTTGAAACTGGCCTGCACCTCCAGGGGTTTGGCAGGATCCGACGGGTCGCCCAGCAGGTGCAGACCAAAGGAGGTTCTGCCCCGGGGCTCGTATCCTTCCATTGGTTCGAGCAGCTTCTTGGGAATGAGATTGAGCACGTCGAGGATGTCGAGCTGCTGGCCATCGAGACGCAAATCAAGGTGTTGGGCATCACCGGCCTGAAAGGAGCCGTTGGCCAGAAACTGCATGCCGTCGAGCCGCACCGAGCCTTCGGCAATGGCAAAGTGGTTGCGCCCGGTATCAATTTTGATTCGGGTGGCAATCCGGGTGTCGCGGTTGTGCAGGTATCGCTCCTCGTCAAGCGACAGGGTTTCCAGCAAGAGCCTGCTCTGCACGTCCAGGTCGAACACGGCCTCATGAAAGTTTCCGCTCAGGTTCAGGTGGTCTATATCGGTGTCGAGGTGAAATCCGTTCTGCACATTTCGGTACGAAAAATCCACTTTTTTGAAGGCTACGGCCTCCAGTTGAAAGGCAATTTCGGTCGAGGTGGTATCGCTGCGTTCCTTCCAGAAATGAAAGTTATCCTTGCCGCTTTCATCTACTTTGAGGCGCAGCACTGCGTTGGCAATTTCCACCTTGCGGATGGTGTAATTTCCGCGGAAGAGATCGAGCAGGTTGAACTCCAGAAAAAAGGAGCCGGCGTAGAGCAGGGTATCCTTGGGAGCCGTGGTTTCGATGGCATCCAGCGCCATCATGTTGCTGAATTCCAGCGAGGCATACGGAAACTTCTGAATCACACTGAAGGAGATACTCTCTACACTAATCTCTGTGTTGAGCCCCTGGTTCACTTCGCGCACAATGCGCTGCTTTACCTCCTCCTCGTAGATAATACCCAGCAGCACGCCCACACCCGCCAGCACGAAAAGCACCAGCAATGCTAGCAAAAACCACTTTTTGATTTTGCGCCCCATGTCTGTTTCACAAAGTTGTTAAGTAAGCGATGGCCTCAGCAGGGAAAACCCAATACTTTCCACCACTAACGTGTGAATAGGCCAATGTCGTGCCAAAGCGGCGAAATCATGCAAGAGCTTAATAGAGGTATTCGGCAGCCACAAGAATCATCACCGCCTCCAGCATCGAAACCGATGGCAGCACGGTAACTACCGCGTCGAAAATGGCGGTTCCCTGCCCGTCGTAGATATGACTGCCTTTGTAGGTAAAGGCCAGGTCGAGCGAGTTTTCGCTGTCGCCATAATAGATATGCGGCCCGCGGATGGTGCACATCACATCGCTCAGAAAACGGCTGTCGCCCCGGTACACTTTCATGTCTTCGCGAAGGGTGTAGAGCACGTCAAAAGGCGAGGTACTGCTACCGTCGTAGATACGCACGCCATCGGTGGTCATGATGGCGTAGGCCATATCGGTGAACTCGCCTTCAATGAGCACGCCATTCCAAACGTGGCCCACAATACGCGAGGGGTCGGTAGAATTACCCTCGTAAATAAACGATGGTTGCTGCGCCCGGGCGAGGGCTGCAAGGAGCAAAAACAGCAGAAAAAGTCCAATTGAGCGGGTCATGCATTATGCGGGATGGTTCATGTTGCCTGCAAATTCGGTGCAACATTCTGCAATCTGCACGGCATTGGTGGCGGCACCCTTGCGGAGGTTATCGGCTACAATCCACATATTGAGGGCTCTGCTTTGCGATTCGTCCCTGCGAATGCGGCCTACAAAAACTTCATCTTTTCCTCGCACCATCAGCGGCATGGGGTAGGTATTAATGAGCGGATTGTCGCGCACTTCAATGCCCGGCGCCGATGACAACAGCGCGGCAATCTCGTTCACGTCAAAATCATTGTGCAGCTCTATATTTACCGACATGCTGTGTCCACCCATCACAGGCACGCGAACGGCCGTAGCGGTAATTCCGATGCTCTGGTCGCCCAGAATTTTACGGGTTTCGTTTACCAGCTTCATTTCCTCGCGGGTATAGCCGTTGTCTTCAAACACATCACAATGCGGCAGGCAGTTGCGGTCAATGGGATAGGGATAGGCCATGGCGCCCTTGCGGTTGGCGCGCTCGTTTTCGAGTTGCTCCACAGCGGCTTTTCCGGTGCCTGTTACCGACTGATAGGTACTGATAACCAATCGCTTGATTCCGTAACGCTGGTGAAGGGGTTGCAGGGCCACCACCATCTGAATGGTTGAGCAGTTGGGGTTGGCGATAATCCTGTCGGACGCCTCGATAAGCTGCGCATTGATTTCGGGAACCACGAGCTTCACGGCGGGGTCCATGCGCCATGCCGAGGAGTTGTCAATCACAATGGTTCCGGCTTTGGCGAAGCGCGGTGCCCACTCTCTGGACACGTCGCCACCAGCCGAGAACAACGCCAGTTCGGGCTCTGCGCGCAAGCCTTCTTCGAGGGTCACCACACGGTGTGTTTCACCCCGAAAAACCACTTCGCTACCGGCAGATTTTGCGCTGGCCACCGGAACCAGTTCGCTCACAGGAAAATTACGCGACTCCAGCACCTGAAGCATCTCTCTGCCTACCATACCTGTGCATCCTACAACTGCTACTTTCATGGATTTCATAACATTTTGAGGTCTCAAAATTACGGTATATTTACTCACCCTAAATGACCGTTTGTGAGCCGGATTTGTTCATACATGATAATGCTGTTGGTGTTGGCTACAGGGTATAACCTCAAGGCACAGATTTTTGATGATTTTGAAGACGGTGATTTCACCCAAAACCCAGCTTGGACGGGCGATGAAGACCTGTTCTCGGTAGTGCCTTACGAGCTCGACGAAAGTGTACTTATGCTCCGGAGCAACAGCACCGGCGCAGCTACCTACTACCTGAGCACCCCCAGTTTTATTGTTTCAGAAACCTCGTGGGAGTTTTTTTTCAACCTGCGCTTTTCAGTAACCGGCGCCAACTTTATGGATACGTGGTTGGTGTCGGACGACGATAACCTCAACAACGCGCAAAACGGCTACTTTGTGCGCTTCGGCCGCACCCAAAAAGACATCAGTTTCTGGAAGCGTACGGCCGGCTCGGATGAACTACTCTTTGACGGCCCCGACAATCAGATTAACAGTTCTACCAACAACCCCTTTCAAATCCGCATTACACGGAATGACGAGGGCTTATGGCTGATTTGGGTGGACCAGGGTGCCACCGGAAACTTTGCGCTGTTGGGTGTGGTAAACGACAGTACGCACACCACAACCGCGGCTTTTGGTTTTCGCATCGTGCAATCGGGTGCAGCCGGACCGATTCAAAGTCACTGGATCAACAACGTGAATGTGGCTGTGATGCCTCCGGATGAAACGCCGCCCGAGGTTATCGGAACCATCGCCCCCCAGGCCAACGAGGTGATTCTTCAGTTTAACGAGCCGCTTGATGAGGCCACCGCCGAAAACGTTTTGAATTACTCCATCAGCGACGGTATTGGCGCCCCAACCTCGGCCACCCTCAATGCAACCACCCTCACGCAAGTAACGCTTGCGCTGGGCAATCCGCTCAACGACGGCCAAACCTACACGCTCACAGTGAGCAACGTAGAAGACCTCGCCGGCAACAGCATGCCTCCTCAGGAAGTGGATGTGCTGTTTTTCACCATTGCCGAGCCGGAATTCAGAGAAGTGGTATTTAACGAGCTGATGGTGGACGAAAATCCACCGGTGCAACTGCCCGCCGCAGAGTTTATCGAACTCTTCAACACCACCACCGACAAGTTCTTCAATACCGATGGCTGGACCTACGTAAACGGAACCACGGTACGTGTACTTGACGAAGCGATTATTCCGCCGGGCGGATATCTGATTCTGTGCCGGGCGGCCGATATACCATTGTTTGAAACTTTCGGGCCGGTGTTGGGCCTCAGTTCGTGGCCTGCGCTCACCAACGCTGCCGACAGTCTCACTTTGATCAGTGAAGGCGGAACCATTCTCGACATTGTGAGCTACACCATCGCCTGGTACCAGGACCCTGAGAAAAGCGGAGGCGGCTATACGCTGGAGCAAATCAACCCTTTTGCCGAGTGCAGCGGTATGATGAACTGGCGGGCCACCGACGACCCCTCGGGTGGAACTCCCGGAGCGCAGAACTCCATTTTCGACACCACGCCGGATACCGACCCGCCTGTATTGGTGGATTTCAACATCAACAACCCGCAAAGCATCACGTTTTTCTTCAATGAGCCGCTCGATCCTGAAAGTCTGAACGATGCGACCTATACCATTGAGCCGCCTATTGAGATTGAGAGCGCAGGCACCGGAGGAGATTTCAGCTTTATCAACCTGCAACTGGCCGCTCCTATTGATACCGGCGTATTTTATACCATCACCATTACAGGTGTTACCGACTGCCCGGGCAATCTCATTGCCGACCAGAACAGCATTGAATTCCTCATCGGATTTATTCCCGGCCTGCACGAGGTACTCATCAACGAAATTATGGCCGACCCCACGCCTGCTGTTGGATTGCCGCCCCACGAATACATTGAGCTGTACAACCCTACCGACAAGATTTTTGACCTGAGCGGTTGTCGGATTTCCACGGCTACCTTCCGCCCCAACACCTTTATCTATCCCGGCGAGCACCTTGTGCTGATATCGCCCTCCAACGAAGGAGAATTTCCGGGTATTGAGCCCCAGGCGGTAATGCAGAGTATGAGCACCACCTTTCTCACCAACGCAGGCAGGGAGTTGTTTTTTGCCAACGACAACAACGAATTGATTGACCGCGTGGAGTACAGCGATGCATGGTATCGCGACGCTGCAAAATCAGGTGGGGGCTGGAGTCTGGAGCGCATCAACCCCGAGGAGCCTTGCCGGGGTGGCGACAATTGGCGCGCTTCCACGAACGTGAACGGCGGAACCCCCGGCTTTGTAAACTCGGTACTCGATCTCACTCCCGACAACGTTGCTCCGAGACTTGTGGCCATTCTCGTACCCGATTCGGTGAGTATTGAGCTGGTTTTTGACAGGGTATTGGACGAGATTGCGGCGCTCACGGCGGGCTATGTGTTTTCTCCTGATTTAACACTGGCTTCTATTGAGCCGCTTTCTCCGGCCAACCTGCGCATTCGCCTCACTTTTACAGAGCCGCTGGAGCCCAACCTGCGCCACGACCTCGAAATTCTCGGGTTGACGAGTTGTACAGGTATTGATTTTGAAAACAACGACCCGGCTTATTTCGGTGTTCCTGCTGAACCCACAAGCGGCAACATGATCATCAACGAGGTACTTTTCAACACGCGTGTGGGTGGGGCCACATATGTGGAAATGTACAACAACAGCAATGCGATTCTCAGCATCCGCGACTGGGAAATTGCCAACCTCGGCAACAACCAGTTCAGGCTGATCACCCCCGAAGCCTACATTCTGTTTCCCGGTGAATACATGGCCATTACCACCAACAAAAACAACATCATCGCCGAGTATCCTTTTGGCGACCCCAACCGGATATTACAGATCCCCGGTATGCCCTCGCTTAATAACAACGACGGACAGGTGCGGCTCATCAATGCCGATGGCCAAGTGGTAGATGCCTTTGATTACGAGGCCAGCATGCACTTTCCACTGTTGCGCACAGTTCGGGGTGTATCACTCGAACGAATTGATTTTGATCGTCCAACCGACGACCGCACCAATTGGATGTCGGCCGCAGAAACCGTAAACTGGGGTACACCCGGGGTTGAAAATTCGCAGTTTCAGCGCGCAGCCGATGATGACGGCGAAGTATGGGTTGACCCCGAAATTTTTTCGCCGGACAACGACGGCTTTAACGATGTGCTGAACATCAATTACCGTTTCAGTGAGCCGGGTCTGGCGGGAAGTATCACCATTTACGATTCGGCGGGGCGTTTACTGCGAAGGTTGGTGCGCAATGAGCTGCTGGGCACGGAAGGTACCATTTCGTGGGACGGCACCGGCGAGCAGGGAGAGCGTGCACGAATCGGCATTCACATCGTGTATTTTGAGGTGTACTCTCCCGACGGAATGGTGCGCGGCTACAAGCGCAGTTGCGTGGTATCATCGCGCTTCTGACCAGGGCGAAACACCGGCCCGGTTTCGAAACCACTCATAGAGTGCGGTAGTCATCAGCAGCATGGCAAATCCGTACACCGTGTCCTCCATTGGTATGGTGAGAATGCGTGTGCCGATGATGTGTGCCTCGTTGTAGTACACCACCACATTTCCGAGAAAAGAACCTGTGAGCACGCCGTTCACCAGGATAAAGGGCACGAGAATCACCCCAAACATCAGGTAAAAACGCCCGAGCCAAACAGGCCTCCAGGCAATTCCTACCCAGGCAAGGAGCAGAACAGCCGAAAAGGCGCTCCACAACGTATGCAAACGACCGGGGAACTTGATCAGCAACACCACGCAGAAAATGAGCAGCAGCCCGGTGATGTAGGGCGCCGCCTTCCCCAACAAATCCTTGTGGATAAAGTAGTTCAGCACCTCGTACGAAAACAGGCATACGTAAGGAATCACAAAAAAGAACAGAATTTCCTCGATGGGCAGGCCGAGAATCTTCAAACCGAGCAGGTAATCGTCGTTGAAGCCCCAAACGCCCCAACGGGTAAACAGCACATCCCACACAATAAACACCAGCGCCATGACAAGTGTGGCCGGAAGCAAGTGTGGCATTTTCCCAATAAAATGGATGTGTTTTCTCTCGAACGAGCGGATAACGGGCACCGCCAGTGAAAAGAGCAATACGAGGGAGTAGGTAAACATGAGCTGCTAGCCCCGGGCCGTCTTTTGCTTGCGTTTGTATTGAAGGGCCTCGCGGAAAAACTTCCAGGGCACAATCAACATACCGAAGCACTCGCCATCTTCCTTGCCGAGCTTTTTGTGGTGCACCTTGTGGGCCTTTCGGATTGCGCGCAGATACACGTTGTCGGTGCGGGTAAACCACTTGATGCGCTGATGAATCACAATTTCGTGGATAAAGGTGTAGGCCACGCCATACACGAGAATGCCCCACCCGAAGGCCCGCGATACCGGCGATTCATAGATGCTGCCAAGCATCATCAGCAACCAGCTGGGAATGGCAAAAATCAGGAAGAATATATCGTTCTTTTCAAAGGGTTTTTCATCACGCACGTGGTGGTCTTCGTGAAGTACCCACAGAAATCCATGCATCACGTATTTGTGCATGGCCCACGCCACAAACTCCATGACCACAAAGGTTCCGATGACAATAAGGAAGAATTGCACGAGCTCGAATTTTGGAGCAAAGTTAGCAATTTAGTAGCTCTCGGTAGCGAGGTCGGTCTGAAGCATAGCGATGGATAAAACTTGAAATGACCTTATTTTGACGAAGCATAAATACGCCAGGCATTTGATAGGGGTCTGCAACGGGATTTCCGATAAGGTGTCCCTTGAGCAAACCGGCCACAAAGCCCCGCCAAATAACGCGTGGGCCAAGAAGTTGCCACCACTTGCCGCGATTCAGGCCATACTCACGGTAGAGCTCCTGCTCGGGATCGGTAATGTGCGATACATCATCGAGCTCATAAATGTTCAGCACCTCGTTGGCGTAAGACATACGGCTCATGTGCACAAGCACAATCTTGATGTTCTTTTTGGCGGCCTCTTCTTTGATTTTACTCAGCTCCACGAGCGATTCGCGGCAAAAAGTACAACCAAAATGGCGCAAAAAAACGAGAAGCACGGGGCCGTTATGACTCAGCTCGGATAGCTTCTCTCCTTTATTTGTAATGGCGTCGATCATATTCTCTGAAGGTTGAAACAACTCATCGCGGCAAAAGTTTCGATTATTTGAATTTTACTGCTTCTGCATAGCGCTGTATAGCACGCTCACGCGCGAACCTGTGCTCAACAACTGGAAGGGGGTATTGGTTCAGTTCATTGAGTTCGGGGACCCATTTTCTGGTGTACACGCCTTTGGCATCAAACTTTTCGGCCTGCAAAGCCGGATTGAAAACCCTGAAATAAGGCGCTGCATCACAACCGGTTCCGGCGGCCCACTGCCAGCTCCCGTTGTTGCTTGCAAGTTCAAAGTCCAATAGGTGCCGTGCAAACCAGGCTTCACCCTTTCGCCAGTCAATCAGCAGGTGTTTGGTGAGGAAACTGGCCGTAATCATGCGCACGCGGTTGTGCATGTGGCCTGTTTGGAGCAATTCGCGCATTCCGGCATCTACGATGGGATATCCGGTTTGACCCTTGCACCACGCCTCGAAATGTGCTTCGTTGTTTTCCCAGTTGATGCGGTCGTATTCCGGCCGGAAAGACCGCGTTACCACATGCGGAAAATGATGGAGAATGCTCATAAAAAACTCACGCCACACAAGCTGCTTCAGCCATACTTCGCCGTGCTCGGCTCCCTTGCGAATCATGTCGCGCACCGACACCGTTCCGAAGCGCAGGTGAATGCCGAGGCGCGAGGTGCCATCCACGGCAGGAAAGTCGCGCTTTTCGCCATAAGCCTGCACGATTTTGGCCGGCACATCGCTTCCGGGAAAGGGGTAGTTTCGGTCTTCAAATCCCATTTCAGCGAGGGTAGGCATGGGCAAAGCTGCGTAGCGATGGAGGGCACTGAGCAGGTCTTCGGACGGGTAATTGGGCACTCCGTCGGTTTTCATGCGCTCCAGCCATTTTCTGGAATACGGCGTGTACACCGTGTAGGGCTTGCCATCTGCTTTCAGGATGTCGCCACCCTCAAATAGCACCTGGTCTTTGAAGCTTTGAAAGCCAATATCTTTTTCGCGGAGCATTGCCGCCACCTCGCTGTCACGGCGCGTTGCATAGGGTTCGTAGTCGTGGTTGGTGTACACGGCATCCACGGGGAAGGATTCACTTATCTGCTTGAAAACATCGAGCGGACGACCGTAAAAGACCTGCAAATCGCCTCCCTCCTTTCGCAGAAGCGTGCGCAGATTTTCCAATCGGCGATAGATAAACACCACGCGCCGGTCGTCGGGCGGCAGCTCATCGAGGATATCGCGGTCAAATACAAAGACAGGCAATACAGGCCTTCCGGAGCTGAGGGCGCGGTATAATCCGTGGTTGTCGTTGAGACGCAAATCGCGCCTGAACCAAAATACCGCAACGGACTGGGCGTTGATTGACATGTGCGAAAGTTGAGTGAAGCAGCAGACCTGCTAAATCATATTGAGCTGATGCCTCAGGTAGCTTGTAAGGAACAGCAGGTACTTGCGTTTGTTCGAAATGCGAATGCGCGTGGTTAGAATCACCGATGCCGGTGTGCGCTTAACCTTGTTGAAGAGCTGCTGATAGTAAACGTAGGCCACATACACCCCAAAGCGCGATTTTTTGGGCAACATGCGAATGCCGGTGAGGCCCTCGTCGAAGTCTTTCTGAACATCCACCTCAATTTCCTTCTTCACCGCGTCGTTGAACTCGCCCATTTCCACCCCGGGAAAATAGGTGCGCCCCATGATTTGGTAATCGGCTTTGAGGTCGCGCAGAAAGTTGATTTTCTGAAATGCAGAACCCAGTCGGCGGGCGTAGTGCTTTAGGTCGTCGTAGCGATTGACGTCGCCCTCCAGGAAAACACGCAGGCACATCAGGCCCACCACCTCTGCCGAGCCATCAATGTATTCCTTGTAGCCTTCCTCGTCGTAGTTTTTCTCGCTGAGGTCGAGCTCCATGCTGTGCAGGAAGGTATCTATGAGCTCACGCTCAATGTGGTACTTGTTTACCACCAATTGAAAGCTGTGCAGAATGGGGTTCAGGCTGATTTTTTCTTCAATAGCGCGGTAGGTATCGGCTTTGAAACGGTCGAGCAGTTCGCGTTTGTTGTGTTCGTGAAAGGTGTCAACAATCTCGTCGGCAAAGCGCACAAAACCGTAGATGCCATATATGGGCAGGTGAAAATCGCGGTGCAGAAACCGGATACCCAAAGAGAAAGATGTGCTGTACTTATTGGTGGTAAGCTTGCTGCAATGCAAACACACGTCATCGTATAGGTCTCGCTGGCGACTCATGCTGCAAAGTTAATTTTCCTTGTGACTCTGCTCAGCGCTGCTCGCGGGCAATCTGCTTCGAAACTACTTTTCCGGAAATGATGGTGGGAGGCACCCCGGGGCCCGGCACCGTAAGCTGACCGGCAAAGTAGAGGTTCTTTACTTTTTTGCTTTTGAGCGAGGGCTTGAGCACAGCCGTTTGCAGCAGGGTGTTGGCCAAACCGTACGCGTTACCTTTAAAGCTGTTGTAGTCTTCCACGAAGTTGCGGTGTGCGTACGACGCTTTAACCTCAATATGATCGCGTATGGAGGTTCCGCAAAAACGCTCCAGTTTGTCCATGGCGTAATTGAAGTACTTTTCGCGCACCTCGTCGGTGTCTTCAAGGCCAATCGCCACAGGAATGAGGATCACCAGGTTTTCGCCGTTTTCGGGTGCAACCGAGGGGTCTTTTCTGGAGGCGCATGACACGTACAACAAGGGCTTGGTGGGCCATTGAGGACGGTCGTAAATTTCTTCCGCATGCTGATCAAAAGGCTCATCGAAAATGAGGTTGTGGTGCAGAAGGTTGTCGAGCTTCTTGTTCACCCCGAGGTAAAACAGCAGGCTGGATGGTGCCATTACGCGGGTGTTCCAGTATTTCTCGCTATAGTTTCGGTAGGGCGCTTCGAGTAATTTCTGGTCAATATGGTTGTAATCACCGGCGCCTACAAGCACATCACAGGGGTAGGTGCCTTTGTCGGTTTCAACGGCAACTGCCTTGCCGCTTTCAACTACAATTTTGGTCACCGCTTCATTGAACCTGAATTCAGCACCTTGTTTGCGGGCCACTTCAGCCATTCCGCGGGCCACCATGTGCATGCCTCCCATGGGGTACCATGTTCCGAGGCGCAGGTCAGCGTAGTTCATCAGGCTGTAAAGTGCTGGTGTATCGCCCGGTTTGGCTCCGAGAAACAGCACCGGAAACTCCAGCAACTGGCGCAAACGCTCGTTCTTGAATTTCTTGTGGATTTCCTTGCGGATGGAGCTGAACAAATCGAGTTTAAAGAGTGCCTTGAGCACCTTGATATCTGCAAACTCAAAGATGGAGAGGCCGGGCTTGTGCACAAATTCACCCATACCTGTTTGGTACTTGAAGGCTGCATCATCGAGAAAGGCGCGCAGTTTGGCTCCGCTTCCGGGCTCGTATTGCTCAAAAAGTGCTTCCTGTGCGGCAGCGTCTGCGGCAATGTCCACAAATTCATCGGCACTAAAAAAGACCCGGTAGGCCGGGTCTAATTGAATAAGCTGGTAGAAATCGGAAGTTTTGTGCCCAAAATCGTTAAAAAACTGCTCAAATACTTCCGGCATCCAATACCAGCTAGGGCCCATGTCGAAGGTGTAACCCTTTTCTTTATACAACCTTGCCCTACCCCCCGGTTCGGAAAGTTTTTCAATAATGGTTACCTGAAAGCCCTGCTGGGCGAGATACGATGCAGATGAGAGCCCTGCAAACCCCGCACCGATTACAACTGCGCTTTTAGTCCTGGTCATTGTACTGGTAGTGCGGCAAAGATAGCATTAGTTTACGCCGCGCCAGAAAGATCCGGCTTTTTACCGTACCGATAGGGAGACCCAGCTCATCAGCTATTTCCTTGTAGCGAAAACCGTTGAAGTACATCATAAACGGTATGCGATAGGTGTCTTCCAGCTCACTCACCACATCAGAAACCTCGCGGTGGTGAAACATGGACTCCGGGTGATCGTCGTTTGCACTTTTGGTTTGGTTCAGGAAGAAGTTCTCCTCGGTAGTATCCACAATGGTATTGGCTCTAACTGCCTTGCGGTAGTTGTTGATGAAGGTATTCTTCATGATGGTGTACAACCACGCTTTCAGGTTGGTGCCCTTTTTAAATTTTGAGCGATACGAAAGCGCTTTGTACATGGTTTCCTGAAGAAGGTCTTTGGCCTCTTCCTCGTCGCCGGTAAACTTGTAGGCAAATCCCTTGAGAGATGATTGCGCTTCGATTACCTCTTGATTAAAGTCGAATGTCATTTGTTTAACGTTTTTGGTGATTTGTTCAACAAACGTACAACACTGTTTAATGATTTCCAAGGATGGTTAAACAAAATTTCTGTTAAATTTGGGTGGACTCACCCCCATCACCTGAAAACATGCTGATTAAACGCTGTTAAAGCGCGGTCTTAAAATCCTGTACGGACTCGGAAAAGTGCACCGTGGATGGCGCATCGAAAGAAAAATCGCGCTGAAAGGAGTTCACTACGTGTACCGGAAGTTCACCCGTAACTTTCACAATAGCACGTAATACAGCTTCGATATCTTCCCTGGCATTGTAGGAAAGGAGGGCCGTAACGCACTCATCCGGTTTTTGGATACGGATTACTTCTTCGAGGTCTTTAAGCGGCACGGACTGACCGAGATAAATGACTTTGTGTCCGGCCCTTTGAATGAGGTAGCTGTGAAAAAGCAGTCCCATTTCGTGGAGTTCACCTTCGGGGAGGAACAATAAAAAGGTGCGCGCATCGGGACGGCGCTGACCGGGCAGGGAGTCAATGGCAACCACCAGTTTTTGCCTGATCAGATTGGAGATGAAATGCTCCTGTGCTGCGTTGATGCTTCCGGTGAGCCAGAGCACGCCCACTTTTTTGAAAAAGGGATAGATAACCTGAAGCATGGTGTTTTCAAAACCGATTCTGAGGGCACTTCCTGCGAGGATGTGATTGAAACGCGCCTCATCGAGGTCAATCATGGCAATTACAAGCCCCTCTACCTGCACGCGATGATCACCAAAATCGCTTGTAAACTCCACCACTCGCGCGTTGATTTCGTCGGGGCTCATTTTTACGATATCGGATATCCTCAGGCCCTTTTGGTTGAGCACGGCCACATTCAGGAGCTTTCGCAATTCATCTCCCGAATAGTTCCTTATATTGGTGTCGCTCCGCAGCGGGGTAAGCAGGTTGTAGCGCTGCTCCCACATGCGAATGGTGTGTGCTTTCACGCCGGAAAGCCGCTCCAGGTCTTTAATGGAATACTGTGCTGCAGGTGCTGAGTTCATTGCGGTATATCTTGTTCAAAGGAAACAACGCTGCCAGGGAAAGTGTTTAGCGTTTCTTGTTCAAATGTTAAACAAAGGTAGACAATTTTCCGCTGATAGTTCAAATTTGGTTCAATATTCACCCTTACCTTTGCGATATGTCGCTCGAAGCGAAAATAGCTGCTGTTCCGCGCAAGCCGGGCATTTACCAGTTTTACGACTCCGAAGGAAAGATTCTGTATATCGGGAAGGCGGTCAATCTGCGTAGCCGGGTAGGATCATATTTCACGAAAGCCGGCGGCCATAGCGGCAAGACCCGGCTGATGGTGAAGCGCATTGCCGACATCCGATTTATTGTAGTTGACAATGAATATGATGCGCTTCTGCTCGAAAACAACCTGATTAAAAAGCACCAGCCGCGCTACAACGTGATGCTGAAGGATGACAAGACCTACCCGTGGATCTGTATCCGCAACGAGCGTTTTCCGCGAGTGTTTGCCACCCGTCAGCTGTTGAAGGACGGCTCACAGTACTTCGGGCCCTATGCTTCGGTAAAAGCCATGCACACCGTGCTGGATGTCATCAAGCAACTGTATCCGCTTCGAACCTGTGCATTTCCGCTCACCGAAAAAAATGTAAAGCAACGCCGCTACAGGGTGTGTTTGGAGTATCACATTGGTAATTGCCTGGGGCCTTGCGAAGACTTGTTATCGGAAGATGACTACAATGCATCCATCCGCGAAGTGGCCGATATCCTGAAAGGGGATGCGCAGGTAGTGGTAAGCACCCTGAAGAACCGCATGAAGCAACTCGCCGAAGAGCTCAAGTTTGAGGAGGCGCAGGAGTGCAAGGAAAAGCTCGAAGCACTGGAGAAATTCCGCAGTAAATCAACCGTGGTGAACCCATCCATACACAACGTGGATGTATTTACCGTGGTGAGCGACCAGAATGCCGGCTACGTGAACTTCCTGAAAGTGGCCAACGGAGCGGTGATTCAGGGGCATACTTTGCAGATAAAGAAAAGGCTCGAAGAAACGCATCAGGAGCTACTGCAAATAGGCATTGCCGAAATCCGGCAGCGTTTTGCCAGTCAGGCACCGGAAATTCTGGTTCCTTTTGAGCCCGAAATAACGCTGCCCGGCGTAAAATGGGTGGTGCCGCAAAGGGGCGACAAGAGGAAGCTGCTGGATTTGAGCGAGCGCAACGCCAAGTACTTTATGCTTGATCAACACCGCCAGGAGCGATTTACCGACCCCTCGCGCTTCAAAGACCGCGTGCTGGAGCAAATCAAAAATGACCTCCGCCTTAAGGAAATTCCGCGGCATATTGAGTGTTTCGACAACTCCAACATGCAGGGAACTCACCCGGTGGCAGCTTGCGTGGTATTTCGCGATGGCAAGCCCTCCAAAAAGGAGTACCGGCACTTCAACATCAAAACGGTGACAGGCCCCGATGACTACGCCTCCATGCGCGAAGTGGTGTATCGGCGCTACGCACGGCTAATGCGCGAAGGACAATCGCTACCCCAACTGATCGTTATAGACGGTGGTAAAGGGCAGCTCAGCGCAGCGGTGGAGAGCCTGGAGCAACTCGGACTTATCGGCAAGCTTGCGGTGATTGGCATTGCCAAGCGACTGGAAGAAATTTACTACCCCGACGACCCGGTTCCGCTGTATCTGAACAAAACCTCTGAATCGCTCAAGGTTATTCAGCACCTGCGCAATGAGGCTCACCGCTTTGGCATTGAGCACCACCGCAACCTGAGAAGCAAGAATGCCTTGGGCACATCCCTCACCGACATTCCCGGCATAGGTCCGTCCATGGCGCAAAAACTGCTGCGCGCGTTTAAATCGGTAAAGCGCGTTGCCGGGGCCAAAGAAGAAGAACTGGCCGAAGTTGTGGGACCGGCAAGGGCCAGGGTGATATTGAAGCACCTCGCGCAGTCCTAAACCGCATTCGGGTTCAGAACTTGCAGTAATTCATGGTTGAGCTCCTTTTGGAAGAAATGGTCCGGATTAAACGCTTGAGAAGGATAATCAAGTTTCATTGGGTCTTCATCGGCGTGCATTTTTGCCGCTACACCCAATGCAGCAATGGCTTCCACAAACGCGGCCATTTTATCTGAGTGTAACACTGCCCGCTTCAACCCGGGGAATCTTGTGGCTTCAAACAGCGTATTGCTGTACATGCTCACGTAGTACTGGCACTTTCCGTAAAGATAGTCGAGGCTTGAGGAGCACACAAGCACATTGGGCAAACCTGTCACATCAGCATATAGCGCGGGGGCTTCGGCCGGATGCAGTTTAATCACTATACCTGTTTCCGGGTTCTCCTTAAGGTACCTTTTTGACAAGGAGCCAATCAACTCATTAAATGCGACGTGACGCAAGTTTTGGGTGCCAACGAGAACCCTGGTAGAGTACTTTTCAGAAAATCGCGCTAATTCATCTGCATCTTGCCCCGGCATCGGGTTGCGCAAAAAGTAATCGCCGAAAACCTTGATTTGTCCGGGTTCGTATTCCGCCCCTTGTTGAAGTTGCTCTTTCCAGTAGTTGCCAAAAAGCCAAACCTCATCGGCAAAAAGCGCCCGCTTTGCCACCGGTTTGATTTTTTGAGGATAGACGTAAAAATGTGAAGCAGGCGTAATGACTCCATGCTGCAACTCTATCACCTTGATCTGCAGGCTTCGTGCAGCAGCAATAAAATACTCGGTATAATAGCCGGGGGCCATCACTACCATACTGGGTTCTGTTAGCTCAAGATAAGCGCGCACAGCCCTGTAGGCCTGCCAGAATTCATCCAGACCAGCTTCAATGTGCCTTACATCCTCCCTGGTCAAGGTGGTTCTTTCAGGAACTCTCTGCAAAATACGCCTGAACCCAGATATCATTTTTCTGTCATGCGCATTCAGTTTGAGGTTTCTCCCCGAAGCAATAATTTCTCCTATATGCGCATCCGCAGAGGGCTCGCCGTTCGCCTTGCCCCGCAAATACACCACATAGTACTCTTCTCTTTTCAGTTTTTCTGTTAATTTGCTCAAATACTGATGTTTCAGAACCCCTTCTACATCAACAAACCTCGGAGGAACAAGGTACATTAAATCCGGCTTCTTCTTCGTTCGGGGCCGATGAAGACCACGAACTCCACGAAGTCTGGCGCGTAACTTCGAAAGAAAAAGACGCAGAGAGATTTTGGCAAAAGACTGGCCGATGTAGGTAGTCCGGTCATGTTCACCTATTCGCCGAAACACTGAATCCTGGGCTACCTTCAGCAAGTTGAAGCCCTCACAGTCAAAAACGCCGGGGTCATCAAAAGAGGCAAGAAAGCGCTCAGAAACCGGTGGCTTTTGAAGCTGCATTACAAGCAGTTAAAATCGCGAATGTAGTACACCGAAATATCCTCGAGCGCTGGATTATTGAAGCCAAGAAAATCGACGCCGTGCGCCGCAGCGGCCTCGTAATCGTTGATGGAATCGCCTATCAGGGCTGTAGATTGCGGTGTGTAGCCATGCTGCTCCATCAAGCGGCCCACCCACTCTTTTTTGGGTGTTGGCGACCCGTGAATGGACTCAAAGAAATGACTAAGCTCCAGGATGTCGCAAAGTTTTCTCAACTCCTGCTGATCCGAACCCGACACTACATGCATTGCGAAGTCGTTGTGCTTTCGCTCCAAAAACCGGTGCGTGGGTTGAATGAGCAAATCGGGATTTCCGAGTTCCTCGAGCATGATGCGCGAAAAAGCTGCGGCCAGCTCTGCCAAACGCTCGTCCGACAATTCCTCACCGCGAATTTCTTCAAAAAAGTAGCGGAACTTCACGTAGCGCGACAAGCCTCCATTTTTCCTGTGATAGGCCAGCAGTGATTCAACCTGGTCTGTCGGAAAATCCTCCAGCACCCGCACAAACCCGCGGTCGCGAATGGGCATGGAGTTTAGAATCACGCCGTCAAAATCCCACAACAGGGTTTCGTAGTGATGGATATTAGACTTATCACTCACTGTTCTCTACGCTTTATTTCGGCAATTACACGCTCAACGTCCTCCGGTGTATCAACAGCGATGGAATCTTGCGAAAGTTCAATCATCCGAACTTCGTAACCCATCTCAAGGAAGCGCAGGATTTCTATATCCTCCATACTTTCAAGGGGCGTTTTTTGGTTTCGTGAGGCGAAGTCCATCAGGGCTGTTTTTGGAAAGGCATAGACGCAAATCTGGCGCCATGCCCTGTAAAATTCATTCTGCTTGTGCCCGGGAATAGGGCTTCGCGACATGTACAGCAAACGGCCATCAGGGCGCAGTACCACCTTCGGCACTGAGGTGCTACGGTATGAATGCTCATCCGAAATCGGTGCAAAACCATTGATCACCTCACCCGGGTGGTTCCGCGCAGCTTCTACGGTTCGGGTAATATCTTCCGGATTGAAAAGGGGTTCATCACCCTGCACATTCACGTAAAACGACGCATCCATTTCTTTCGCCACAGCCGCCACGCGGTCGGTACCGGTAAGGCATTTTTCGGGTGTCATCAGCACGCGCATTCCGCGCTCCTCGCAATGGTCAAAAATTTTGGGGTGGTCGGTGGCAACCACTACCTGGTCTTCGGGCAGTGCTTTGAGGCATTGCCGGTAGGTTCGTTCAATCATGGATTGCCCACAAAGATTCACGAGCGGCTTTTCGGGCAGCCGGGTGCTTTTTAGGCGGGCCGGTATAACTACGAGAAACTCCATCAAATCAACAGGCTGTAGAGCGACTGAACTTCCAGCGCGTCGTACTTGGAGGGGGTAACAGATTTCAGTTCAACGCCCCGAGAACGGTAGGCCGCGAACATCTGGTTGTTTTCAAGAAATAGCGCTTGCTCTTTCTCGCCCATTTTGGTTTCGCTGTAACCATCGTATCCGGCCACAAAAATCTGACCTGCCCCAAGTGCCAGGGCCGTTTCTATGGCGATGATGGTTGATGAGTCCGAAGGCATTTGCTCAGATGAGAGCGAAGGCAGTTCAAAGGTACGACCTTCGACGATGGACGGAATATAGGTTCCCATCTTACGTGGGAATGGAGGTAAAATGCAGGTGCCGTTAAAGGCTCCAAAGCTATTGAACAAAGCCTCCAGCCTGTGACCTTCGCTGCCTACCAGCGCAAAGTACTGGGTTGCGTCCAGGTCGAGGTAATGGCCCGCATTGCGCGAGCTGGAATGAATGACGCAGGTTCCGGGGTTTCGCTGCACCCACGCCTTGATAGCCGAAGCATGAGCTTGGGCGCTGGGGCCTCCGCCCACAATGACCGCGCGTTTAATGCCTGATTCCGGGGCAAATACGGGAAGCCTTTGATTGTCCTCGATGCCCTCTTTTTGGTTCTGCAACGCCCGTATAATACTATTGAATGAATAGTAGCGCTTGCTCACCCACTCCATCACGTCTTTTTGCGGAAGCGAATTGGCCCCCGAGACCATGTAGGGAAGGTTGGTGCCCCAGCCGTGTTGAGCCTGTAAGGCTTCGAACGCATCTACCACGCCACTCAGCTTATTGAAGTCCACGTGCAAGCCGTTGCGGGCATTCAAGGCCGTGAGCAATAGCTCCGTTTTGAGATTTCCCGCCCCGCGACCCATTCCGGTTACGGTGGCATCCACAATGCTTGCCCCGTGAGCGATGGCAGTGAGGGTGTTTACCAACGCAAGTTCAAGGTTGTTGTGTCCGTGAAAACCGATGGGAACGGTAACCTGTGACTTTACAAGCTCCATCATCTCAGCCACATCTTCGGGGTACACACCGCCAAAAGAATCAACGAGGTAGAAGTAGTCCGCCACATCATTCACCGCGTGCAAGCCATCCATAAAGCCCGGAAGCGATTTCCAGGTGCTCATATACATCACGTTAAAGGCCACCTCGTAGCCCAGCTCTTTCACTGCGCGGGCCAGCACAATAGCACGGTCCATGTTTTTAGGATCCACCGCCATGCGCACCAAATCAATGTAGCTGCGCACAGGGCCAAGTAACTCAGGCACCTGCTCTGCGCGAAAGTCTTTCTCATTGAGGATGATGGCCAGCTTTTTTCCGGATGCCTCACGCGCATGGCGCAGCACGTACTCCGGGCAGTAAAAATACTTGCCGAAATAGGGTTTAAGGGGCTGGCTGCGGTAACCGATTTCCAGATAAGAAACCGGTAAATGGTTGAAGGACTCAAAGTACTGATTGACCAACTCTTCACTAAAATCCCACTGGGTATAATAGCCCCCGTCGCGAAGGGTGCAATCGAGAATGGTAACCGGATGGGGTGTTGGATTCATAGACGCCATAGTTTGACAGGCGCAAAGCTAAGGGTTTTTACGGTGGGCGGCCAGTCTCAGACAAGCTTGTCCGAAAGGATGCTCATCTCGATAGACGGAGCGATGTTGTCGTACACAATGTTGTACACTGCATGGCAAATGGGCAAATCAACCTGAAACTTTTTGTTCATTTCAATGATGGATTTTGCCGCGTAGTAACCCTCTGCCACCATGTTCATTTCCATCATGGCCGATTTTACCGAATAGCCTTTGCCAATCATGCTACCAAAGGTTCTGTTTCGGCTGAACTGAGAGTAGCCGGTTACCAGCAGGTCGCCGAGATAGGCCGAAGTTTTCACATCCCGGTGAATGGGGTTCACAGCGTCCACAAAGCGTTCAATTTCCAGAATAGAATTGGACATGAGCACCGCCTGAAAGTTATCGCCGTAGCCGAGGCCATGACAGATTCCGCTGGCCACGGCAAACACATTTTTCATCACTGCCGACAGCTCGGTACCGAACAAATCGTCGGAAGTAGTGGTGTGGATGTAACGCGTTGCAAGCACTTTGGCTACTATTTCGGCTTTGCTCAAATCGCTGCAGGCAATGGTGAGGTACGACAGCCTTTCCATGGCTACTTCTTCGGCGTGGCAGGGGCCGCTGATCATGGCAATGGAATCGTAGGGAACGCCAAACTGCTTGTGGAAATAACGCGCAGGTATGGCATGGTAGGCAGCAATGATTCCTTTAATAGCCGAAACCATGACCTTGTCCTCGTAACCTTTGCAATCGAAATCCTTAAAAAGGTCGTACACAAAAGCCGATGGAGTAGCCATGATGATGATGTCGCCCCATTGCATGGCATGTGCCAGATCGGTGGTAAGCAGGATTTTTTGGGTATCGAACTTTACCGAGGGCAGGTAGCGAGGGTTGCGTCCGAATTCCTTGATATAGGTGAGTTTACTTTCACTACGCATCCACCAGCAAACCTCATCGAGGTTTTCGGTGAGCATTTTCATGATAGCGGTGGCCCAGCTTCCGCCGCCAATCACCGACACACGTGGTTTGCTTTCAATCATGGTTTTGAAATTCCGCAGCTATGGATGTCAACGTCTCCCCGCGGAGATATTTGCCAAATGCGAAGGGCTACAAAAATACACATTGACCCGAAAGCGCCTCGTTCGCACAAAATCGCAGCCATTGCTGATACAAAGCTATCTTTGCCGCAAATTGAAAGCTTGATCATGAAGAACTTTGTGGAAGAATTGCGATGGCGCGGGCTTATTCACGACATGACGCCCGGAACAGAAGAGCAACTCCAAAAGGAAATGACCACCGGATATGTAGGTTTCGACCCGACAGCCGATTCGCTTCACATCGGAAATCTCATCCCCATTACGCTGCTCACCCATTTTCAGCGCTGCGGACACAAACCCATGGTACTTGTGGGCGGCGCTACCGGGCGGGTGGGCGACCCTTCGGGCAAAACCGAAGAACGTCAACTGCTTTCTGTTGAGCAAATAGAGCATAACCTGCTCTCCCAGCAAAAGCAGTTGGAGCGGTTCCTGAATTTTACCGAAGGCAACAACCGCGCAGAAGTAGTGAACAACTACGACTGGTTTCGAGACCTTGGTTTTCTGGACTTTATAAGGGATGTAGGCAAGCACATTACCATCAACTACATGATGGCCAAAGATTCGGTGAAAAACAGGCTCGAAACGGGCATGTCGTTTACGGAGTTCAGCTACCAGCTCATTCAGGGCTACGATTTTTACCACCTGAAGCAACACCGCGGCGTAAAGCTTCAAATGGGCGGCTCTGACCAATGGGGAAACATCACAACAGGCACAGAATTGATTCGAAGGATGGGCGCCGGTGAGGCTTTCGCGCTGACCGCTCCGCTGGTGAAAAAAGCAGATGGGTCGAAGTTTGGAAAAAGTGAAGGCGGCAACGTGTGGCTCGACAGGGAGAAAACCTCGCCCTACAAGTTTTACCAGTTTTGGCTCAACAGCAGCGACGACGACGTGAGCAACTACATCCGCCTGTTTTCACTAAAAAGTCGCGAAGAAATTGAAAGTCTGGAGAAAACCCATGCTGAAGCGCCACACCTCAGAACCCTTCAAAAGGCATTGGCCGAGGAAATGACCACGCGTGTTCACTCGGCGGAAGATCTTGCCGCGGCGCAGGAGGCCTCGGAAATTCTGTTCGGAAAGGCTACGTCGGATGCTTTATTGCGTCTGAGCGAATCTGATTTCCTGTCAGTTTTTGACGGCGTGCCTCAACAAACGGTTGAGCGCAGTGTAATGGAAAACGGAGTTGAAATCGTTGAATTGCTCTCCGACCATAGTGGTTTTCTCGCTTCGCGCGGAGAAGCGCGCAGGGCATTGAAGGAAAACTCCATCAGTGTGAACAAGGAAAAAGTTGTAGAAGGCGCCATCATCGGCACAGAAAATCTCATCAACAACAAATACGTGCTGCTGCAGCGCGGAAAACGCAATTACTTTCTGGTAGTAATGGTCTAGCCGATATGGGCTGGAGCTTCGCTAAACCCTAATCGAGCAGCTCCATCACTGCGTCGAGATTGGGGGTAAGGACAACCTCAATACGACGGTTACGCGCTTTGTCGTCGGGATCAATCGGGATGTACTCACTGCGACCGGCAGCAATCAAGCGCTCCGGTTGAATACTGGAATTCTCGAGCATGATCTTTACCACTTCGGTGGCACGCAGCACACTGAGCTCCCAATTGTCGCGCGGATGGCGTGATGACGACAGTTTATCGGTGTCGGTGTGGCCTTCTATCAGAATGCTGAGGTCTTCCTGTTCGGAAATCACACGCGCCAGGTCTTTAATGGCCTCGCGACCTTCCTTTCCCACTTCGGTGCTTCCGGTGGCAAAGAGCAATTTGGCTTCCATGTTCACGTACACGCGGCCGTTTTTGTACTCTACCGACAGGCCTTTGTCTTCATAACCGGCCAGCGCAGATGCAATGCGGTCTTTGAGGCTGCTCATGGCAGCTTCTTTTTCTTCCAGCATGTCGGTAAGCTCTTTGATTTTGGCTTCTCTTTCGGCCAGTGAGGCTTCCTTGGCCTTGAGGTCGCGATCCAGTTTATCCAGGCGATCTTCTTTCAGCTCCAATTGCGTACGCACATTGTCGAGTTCTACCAGTAATTTCCGGTGTTCTTCTTCTGCTCCTCCGCGCATCTGGTCTGATTTTGCAAGAAGCTGATCATTGAGCGACAGTATTTTATCGTACTGGCCGCGCAATTTGCGATTAGACGTTCCCAACATGGCTGTATCTTCGCGTAAGGACCGAACCTGTCGTTCAAGGGCTTCAATTCGCACTTCCATGTCTTTGGAGCTTTCGGTGACCGATTTACTTTTTGCCCGCAGACTCTCCTGTTCGGCAAGGAGCTGATCACGGTGCGCCTTAACCTCTTCATACTGCCTTCCCGGAACACATGCCGTAGCTGTAATGATTGCTATAATGGTAAGCAATGTAAACTCTTTGAAACGTTTCATGTTGAGAAAGGATTTTCAGTTCAAACAAATGTAGCATCAAACTTGCTACTTTTTGG
>REDV01000124.1 GCA_007695365.1 Cryomorphaceae bacterium
CGCAATTGTCGAGAGAGGCAGTTCCGCCCCATACACCGGCGCAGTCTTGTTGGCATGGGTTTATTCCTGTGTTTCCGCCTACGCAGTTACCGCAGTTGTCAGTAGTGGCGCTTCCACCCCAGTCACCGTTACAGTCCTGGGCGCAAGGCGCGAGTCCTGTATTGCCCCCCACGCAGGTGCCGCAGTTATCGAGAGATGCAGTACCACCCCACACACCGGCGCAGTCTTGTTGGCAGGGAGCGTTTCCGGTATTACCGCCTATACAGTTACCACAATTGTCAGTAGTGGCGCTTCCGCCCCAGTCACCGTTACAGTCCTGGGCGCAAGGCGCGAGACCTGTATTGCCCCCCACGCAGGTGCCGCAGTTATCGGTAAAGGCGCTGCCTCCGGGAACTCCTGCACAGTCGGTCGGGCAGGGTGTAAGGCCGGTTGAACCCCCTACACATTCGCCACATCCATCAATGGTTGCTGATCCTCCCCATTCGCCGGCACAGTCTTGTTGGCAGGGCGCGTTTCCGGTATTACCGCCTACACAGTCACCACAATTGTCGATAGTGGCATTTCCACCCCATACGCCGTTGCAGTCCTGGGTGCAGGCATTGAGACCGGTGTTACCACCTACACAATCACCGCAGTTGTCGGTAAAGGCTGTTCCTCCCCAAAGTCCGGAGCAGTCTTGCAAGCAGGGTGTGTTTCCGGAGTTACCCCCTACGCAGTTGCCACAGTTGTCAATGGTAGCGTTGCCTCCCCAGTCGCCATTGCAGTCCTGGGTGCAGGCCGTGAGTCCGGTGTTGCCTTGCACGCAAGTTCCGCAGTTGTCCAAAACGGCTGTTCCCCACATATCTCCGTTGCAGTCAACGCATTCGTCGTAGTTGTTGGCGTCGTCATCATCGCAGTCATCGCTGTTGGCTACATAACCGTCGGGTTGCTCGCATGCAAGCATGGTCACATCGGGGTTGCCATAGCCGTCTCCGTCATTGTCGGCATACCAGGTGGTAGGTTCATTTACGGTAATGAAGTTGCTCATGGTTTCTGTGTGGCTGCCGTCTGCATTGGTGGCAACCAGGGTTACGGTGTAGTTGCCCGGCGTGTTGAAAACGATACCGCTGGGATTTTCGTCGGTTGAGGTAGTGGGGGTTCCTCCGTCAAATGACCACGACCATGAGGTAGGCTCGTTGCTGCTCATGTCGGTAAAGTCTATGGCATCGCCTGCGCAGATATTGGTTTCACTGGCCTCAAAGTCTGCAATCGGTGCATTCCCGTTGTCATTGTCGAAACAGAAAGTTGTGGACTCTGAGCTTCCGAAGTTACCCCCCGAAGCGAGTGAATTGCCATCGCTGTCGGTTACCGAATAAGAACCTTGCCCAAAGGAGCAGCAGATACCATCACCGAAGCTGTCGAAGATGGTAAATGTGTAGCACCCGTCCTCCACACAAATGTTTTGAATGTAGCTGGTGCCGATAGACCCGTTGGGATAGGGACCGCCTGAAGCGAGTACAGTGTTGTTACTGTTGGTGAGTTGCCAGGTGGTTTCGGTTCCGTAAAAGTCTGTTGTTACGTTAATGGTGATGGCATTTCCGGCGATGGCAGTGTACACAGAGGTGTAGGTGTCATTGGCCATGTTTTGGTCGGCCTGTCCGTTGGGCTGGTTGGTAGACGCATAAAAGGTACCACCTGCTGAGGGCCCTGTGTAGGCTGGAAGCGTAACGGAAGTTGAACTTCCCGTTGCGAGACTTCCGGTCCAGTTGAATGTTTGCGGGTTATTTCCATCCACATTGTACACAATAGCGACACTTGTAAGTGTGGCTGAACCAAAATTGGTAAGGGTTATCTCAGGGGTAAAAGTGGGTGAGCATAGAGATCCCGTGGGATGTGAGATGTGGGTGATACCCGCGTCGAGGTTATTCACAGGAACACATGCCTGCGAATTGAGCAGCGCAGCACGCGGCCCGAGTAGCGCGGCGCGCATTCGGTCTTTCTGGCCCTGGGTGAACATGTTTCGGCAGGTTTGGCTGGTGTAATCCAGGTAGTTGTTCACCTGCTGGGTACCACCACAAGCGGGATTGTTGCAGTTACTGTTCATGGTTGTTGGAGGCGTGTCGCATACGCGATCGCCCTGTGTGTTGCAGTTGCTTTCGTTGCAATTGTTACCCTGAAACGTGTGGTAAAGGTGAAGCGCGTGACCGAGCTCATGGGTCAAGGTTCGGTTCATGTTGGTGTAAGACTTCAGGTTACCTACGGTTCCGAAGGCATTAAAGAGAATGACTGTTCCATCTACCTGACTGGTAGTAGGGAAATAGGCGTATCCCTGAATACCGCCACCACCGTTGTTGTTTTCAATTTCAGAAACCACCCAGATGTTGTAGTACTGCTGATTGGGCCAGCGACTGAGGTTTTTGATAGCCATTTCATTGGCGCCTTGCCCCATTCCTGCGGTGATTCCCTGATCGGCATATAGTGGAACTACAGTTCCATCCACGCGGTTAATTCCACTGTGTGGGTTGTTGTCGGGGTCGCGCACGGCCAGGCAGAATTCAATCTCCACATCCACGCCGTTTCCGTCGCCGTTGGTGCCTGCCATTTTGCGGTAATCCTCGTTGAGTGCGTCAATAGCCGAATAAATCTGAGCATCCGAAATGTTGGTTCCGCTTCCGAGGGGCTCACCCTTGTGAATGATGTGTACCACCACGGGCATGGTAAGCACCCCGTTGCGGTATCCGCCAAAGTCGGCATTAATGATATCGCGAAGATCGCGTTCGCGGTTTTGCATTTCGCTCTGATAGAGCGGGTCGTTGGCCATCATTACATCGTGACGATTGTCGAACGCGCACTGGTGATCATGATCGTCGTTTGAATGAAATACCATCTTTTCTTCCGTAGCTGCCGGGTGTGCTTCGCTTTGAAGCGCATGCTGAGCGGCCAGCTTTTGGGCCAGATGGTGTTGTGCCGGAGCCGGCGGGTTTTGTTGTGCGAAAAGCCCTGTGGCCATCAGGCCGAGAGCTATCCAGGTTAAGAGAGCGCGTGTACGTTCCATGTTTTCAGAAGTGTTTTGACGAGTAGCAAATTCTCGTCTTGATACTAAATCACACTTCTGAAGGTTTCGTCTTTTCGATAAATGACCACAATTGCTGGGGTCAGAATACCAAAATTTGTCGGTTAAAAAATGGAATTCTCCGACTAATTTGAGCAAGAATTGGTTGAATGGTTCAAATGGCCCGACTACTTCTTGTTCGCGGCCCGAACCTGTGCTTCAAGCATATCCCACATTTTGGGCGGAATGGCTTTAAGCATGTTGAATTGACCGGCTCCCTGCAGCCATTCTCCACCGTCCATGGTAACCACTTCGCCGTTGATGTAAGCAGCGTAATCGCTTAGCAGGTAGGCGGCCAGATTGGCCAGCTCGCGAGGGTCTCCTACGCGCCCGAGTGGCACTCGCTGATCCATACTGAATTGCTCCACAAGGTCACCGGGCAACAGACGCTCCCACGCACCCTTGGTCGGAAACGGACCGGGTGCAATGGCGTTGATTCGGATTCCGCGGTTACCCCATTCTACTGCCAGTGAACGGGTCATGGCCAATACTCCGGCCTTGGCACAGGCCGAGGGTACCACATAGCCGGAGCCAGTGCTCGCGTACGTGGTAGCAATATTGAGAATGCTCCGACCGGTAGCTTGCTCGTCTTTCAGCCAATGCTTTCCAACGGCAAGCGTGCAATGGGCAGTGCCCTTGAGTACAATGTCGAGAATCACGCCAAATGCCCGCGCTGAAAGGCGCTCTGTGGGGGCTATGAAGTTTCCGGCTGCGTTGTTTACGAGGGAGTCAATTTTGCCAAACTTATCGAGCACGGCAGCTACCATGGCATCTACCTGGTCGGCTTGAGCCACATCACAAGCAAGCGGAAGCACTTCTGTACCTGTTTCCTCCGAGATTGCTGCGGCCGCTGCTTCGAGCTTTTCAAGTTTGCGGCTGGTAATGACCAGCTTCGCTCCGAGTCGGCCCAATTCGGTGGCCATAGCCCGGCCTAAACCCGAGCCTCCACCGGTAACAATCACTACACGTGATGAAAAAGTATCTTTGGGTAACATAGAACTAAGTTGCGAGGCGCTCATAACATTGGTTTTTTGTGTTCAGCCGTAAAAGTAACATTTGACATACCGCAAACACAATGGCGAAAGTGTTGAAATTGTTCCTACTTTTAAAAAATGAAAGGTGCGTATCCCGCAAAAATTTTGCTTGCCTGGGGCGAAGCCCTCACAGGAAACCGCGGTATTCGCGATTGGCTGATGAAAAACGGCTATCCCGAGTTGGGCATTTTTTGCTTTGCACTCCGCAATCAAAAGGAAGC
Organism: Cryomorphaceae bacterium; assembly: GCA_007695365.1. NCBI lineage: Bacteria > Pseudomonadati > Bacteroidota > Flavobacteriia > Flavobacteriales > Cryomorphaceae > Cryomorphaceae bacterium. Next base: position 4,347 of record REDV01000124.1, read on the forward strand.
ACGTGATTGGCTGATGGAAAATGGTTTTCCGCACCTGATGGCTGCCATCAATGCAGCGGAGGGGAACGAACAAGCCTTTGAATGGTTGAATATGCACGGTTATGACGTGCTCGCCAGGGTAGCACGCGCCGGCGATGGCGATGACGACTCTGTACATTGGCTCAAAAAACGAAACCAACCTGAGTTTGCCATGCTGGCGCTCAAAATACGCTATATCAAAAACCAAATCGAAGATGACAACAACGACATTCACAAAATCAGTCCGTATTAGCGGAGCCATTTTGCTCAGTGCATTGCTTGCATCGTGCATGCCTTGCGAAAAGGGTAGCGGAGAGGTACTGCAGGAATCCAGACCTTTAGAGGCTTTTTCATCGGTTGAGGTAAGATGTCCGGTGAATGTGTTTATCAGCCAGAATCATTTTCCTACTCAGGCCACCGTCAAGGCTCAAAAGAATATAGCCGATCTCTTGAGCATTGAAGTGGAGAACGGTGTGCTTACCATTGATTCAGACGATTGTTTCCAAACCAAAGAAGTGGTAGAGGTTTACCTCAATACTGAGCGGGTTGAAGGGTTGGCTGTGTATGGCTCGGGCGATATTCATGGGCTCACCGATTTGCTGGGCGGTACATTGAAGATGAAGGTGAAAGGCTCCGGTGATATCACAGCCGAGGGTACCTACCGTCATATTCAGGCAGATATACAGGGTTCGGGAGATATTCGTTTCAATGGCAAGGCTGATCGTTTGGAGGTAACCGTAAAAGGCTCGGGTGACTTCAAGGGCCAAAACATGACTGCCAAATCAACCAGTGTAAAGATCTCAGGCAGTGGAGATGCTTTTGTGAATGCCGAGGAGTTTTTGGAGGCCAGTGTGGCAGGGAGCGGAGATGTTCGCTATACGGGTGCTCCGCGTGATTCGTCGTTTTCAGTAAAAGGAAGCGGCAACATCCGGCCGATGCGCTAGTCGCTATGGGGTGAGTGCATCATGGGGCGGAAAACTTGCTCTCCAACCTTGACTGTGCTTATGGGCAGCTCGAATCGTTTGTTGTTGACTTCATAAATCAGCAGTATCATTTCAGGAACATCGGGTGGTGCAGGTGTGTCTGAGCTTTCCGGCAGGTTGATGGTTTCCTGGCTGCGGATATACAGTTCCTTTTCTGTTCCTGAAAACAAGTCGGTGGTGCTGCGCTGATACCAATGTTGACCTCCAACCACCTGCAAAACAGGCAGGCTGCGACCGTCGGCCAGGAACTCCACGAACTTCACGGGCTTCTCAGCTTCAACGGAAAGTTTCAGCTCGTACATCAAAAAGTACCACGTGGGGCCAGACACACCCGGATATTCGCGGTGAATGGTTAATTCTGCGCTTTCAACATTGAAAGAAGGATGCACCGAAGCGCTTTTTTTGCCCTGAGAACACCCCGCAAAAAGCAGTATGCACAGACCGGCAAGCGAAGGAAGCACCCGGCTTAATCGTTGAAAAAGCGGCTGTTCCAGTTGTACTTGCTAAAGGTGAAATGAAATGCAAAACAGAGGTAAGACAGGATGGCGGCCATTAGCAGGTTCATCCAAAAGAAGAATACCAGTCTGCCCGAATTGAAGAATGATGCTTCAGATTCAGCGGTAATCATGCTGTTGGGCAATACAATTGTCAGCAGCAAGGTAAAGGCAAGTACCGTTGCAGCGAGCGCTGCCGGACTGCGGAATGGAAATTTCATGATGGAGCGATACCACTTCAGGTCATTGCCCCACTGGTGCACCAGGTAGAACTTTCCATTGGAGAGAGGAAGAAAGAGCAGGGGATCCTGGTTGCAGTCGCTCAGTTTGAATTTGGCGGCCGGCGCCAGAATGTAATAGCGGTCGGTTTGCACGTTTTGTTCACGTTGCAGGCTGCGGAGTTTGGAAATGGCCTCCTGTGGAATTTCACCGCTGTAATGTTGGGTGCCCAAAAAGCGAAGTCGGTATTTCACCGCAACGCGCTCAATGGCTTCCCTGGAGTACACGCACCTTGAATCTAAATTTTCGGGGCTCATCAAGGGCTCATTTCCGGGGTTTTCCTCAATAGACTGCAATATGTTTCGGTCCTGAACCGCATCATCGCGCAGCCAGTCATTCACTTTGTCCAGTAAGCTTGATTCAATGGGGTTGTTTTCGGCATCGTTTAGCGCATCGCGCAGATTTACATCTCTCATCATTTTTCTCCCGATTTGATAGTCTAAAATTACACAAAACGGCCGTGCATTGCAAGGCCATGGGTAAAATAACAATTCAGAAGCGCGAAGGTTTTTGAACCATCAGGCTTGATAGCCTTGCGTAAGAATATCAAGAATGTGTTGAGCTGCTTTGGAAATGCGCGTACCCGGCCCGAATACACCTACTACGCCGGCATCGAATAGAAAATCGTAGTCCTGCTGGGGGATAACACCTCCGGCAACCACGAGCATATCTTCGCGGCCTGCCTGCTTCAGCGATTCAATGACTGCGGGAACCAGCGTTTTGTGTCCAGCTGCGAGCGAAGAAACACCCAGTATGTGCACGTCGTTTTCAACAGCTTGCTTGGCGGCTTCTTCCGGCGTTTGGAAAAGCGGCCCGATGTCCACATCAAAGCCGATGTCTGCAAACGCAGTTGCGATTACCTTGGCTCCCCTGTCGTGGCCGTCCTGGCCCATTTTGGCAATCATGATGCGGGGTCTTCGCCCGGCAATGGCAGCAAAGTCGTTGCACATTTGCCGCGCTTTGTTGAAGTCTTGGTCGTTTTTCACCTCTTCGGAATATACGCCGGTTATAGAACGGATGGTGGCCTGGTACCGGCCATAGATTTTTTCGAGTGCGAGCGAAATCTCACCGAGGCTGGCGCGTTTTCGGGCGGCTTCTATGGCCAGCTCGAGCAAGTTGCCCTCACCACTTTTGGCGCCTTCGGTCAGTGCGTTCAATGCCTGTTGACAGGCGTTCTCGTCGCGTTCGGTTTTGAGTTTTTGAAGTCGTTCCAACTGTTGTCGGCGTACTTCGGTGTTATCCACATCGCGAATCTCGATGTTGGTTTTTTCATCGGTTTCGAAGCGGTTCACTCCCACGATCACGGAGCTCCCTCCGTCAATGCGCGCCTGTTTTTTTGCCGCGGCTTCCTCAATCCTCATTTTTGGAACGCCGGTTTCGATGGCTTTGGCCATTCCGCCCAGTTCCTCAATTTCGGCGAGGTGTTTTTTGGCCCGGTGATAGAGTTGATGGGTTAGGCTCTCCACATAGTACGATCCTCCCCAAGGGTCAACCACTTTGCAGATATCGGTTTCCTCTTGAAGGTAAATTTGCGTGTTTCGGGCAATGCGCGCCGAAAAGTCAGTGGGAAGAGCAATGGCTTCGTCGAGGGCATTGGTATGGAGCGATTGTGTTCCACCAAAGGCTGCAGCCAATGCTTCAATGCAGGTTCTGGCTACATTGTTAAACGGGTCCTGCTCAGTAAGACTCCATCCCGATGTTTGACAATGCGTTCGCAAGGCCAATGACTTTTGGTTTTCAGGCTTGAATCGCTGAATCATTTCGGCCCACAACCAACGGCCTGCCCGCATTTTGGCAATCTCCATAAAATGGTTCATCCCAATAGCCCAGAAAAACGAGAGGCGCGGGGCGAAATCGTCAATATCCAATCCTGCTTCCAGTCCGGTACGAACGTATTCCAGCCCGTCGGCAAGGGTATAGGCCAGCTCAATATCAGCTGGTGCGCCCGCCTCGTGCATGTGGTAGCCGGAGATGCTGATAGAGTTGAATCGGGGCATGTTACGCGAGGTAAACCGGAAAATGTCGGCCACAATCCGCATCGAAGGCCCCGGAGGGTAGATATAGGTGTTGCGAACCATGAACTCCTTCAGGATGTCGTTCTGAATGGTTCCTGAAAGTTGCCCGGGTGATACGCCTTGTTCCTCAGCCGCTACAATGTAAAAGGCCAGGATGGGCAACACCGCGCCGTTCATGGTCATTGAAACCGACATTTTGTCGAGCGGAATCTGGTCGAACAGCAGCTTCATATCGAGCACGCTGTCAATAGCTACGCCTGCTTTACCTACGTCTCCAATAACACGTGGATGGTCAGAATCGTAGCCGCGATGGGTGGCCAGATCAAAGGCAACAGAAAGTCCTTTTTGCCCGGCAGCAAGGTTTCTTCGATAAAACGCATTGCTCTCCTCGGCGGTGCTGAATCCTGCGTACTGGCGGATGGTCCATGGGCGCACCGTGTACATGGAGGCGTAGGGTCCGCGAAGGTAGGGAGGAGAGCCGGCCTGAAAACCGAGGTGACTTACTTCTTTGAGATCTTCAGCGCTGTAACGGGGCTTGAGTTCGATGCCCTCTGGAGTTATGATTCCGGTTTCCGAGTGCGGCTTACCCGGTTGCAGCAGGCCAAAATCCAATTCGATATCCTGAAACGAAATACGTGTCATGCAGTGGTGCTTTGTGACATGGATTCAACATGTTGTGCGGCGCGTCGTAATTTGAGTGGTTCTACCAGTTTGCTCTCTGTAACGGCAGATTCTCCGTTGCTTTCTGCCCGAATACTTCCTGCTTCGTCGGGGTTGGGATACTTGTTTGCACCGATGTAGGTGAGAATTCCTTCTGATACTTTGCGCTCTTCCTCGGCCGCTTCAAGGCTTATTTGCTCTTGTAACCAGCCGCTCTTGGCAGTTTCAATCAGCCCGCCCATTGCCTCTATTTCTTTGAATCGTTTCCATACCTGTTGCATCAAATCGTGGGTAAGGCGCTCCAGCAAATATGAGCCGGCAGCGGGATCGGTCACTTCGCGAAGGTGAACCTCCTCTGCCAAAAGCAACTGCACATTTCGCGCTATGCGAAGACTGAAATCGTTGTGCTGATCGTCGTGCGGCAGAACCCTCAAGTGATTGCAACCTCCAATAACCGCGGCCATCGCCTGGGTGGTGTTGCGAAGCATGTTGGTGTAGGGGTCTCGCATGGAGCGCTCACGAGGGCTGGTTATGCAACCCATCTGCACCTGTGCTGCTTTTTGCGGATTTGCGCCGTAGGCCTTGCACACATTGGCCCAAAGTAGCCTTAGCGCCCGTAGCTTGGCAATTTGCGTGTAATAGGATCTTCCGCAAGCCAGTCGAAATGAAATGCCTGCCACGGCATCGTCGGGAGCAATGTCGGCTTCGCGCGCCCGGTGCAGGTATTCGTTGGCGTGGGCAAGTGTGGCAGCGAGTTCGGTAACGGTATCCGCTCCGGCGTGGTGGTACATGGATGCATCAACCCGAAGAGGAGTGAAGCGCTGAAGTCCGGTTTCAATGCGCAGATTCAGGAGCTCTTGAACCATTTCGGCATCCCGTGCTTCGTTCAATATCCAGTTGCCACGACTTAAAAGCACTGTGATGGGGTCGGTTGCCATGCCTCCGAATATCGTATCGGGGCTGTAGCCTTTGCTTTTGGCGTAAAGGCTCAGAGACTCCATGAGCACCCGCGGACGAGAGCTGCCTTCAAAATGAACCGATATGTATGGTAGTTCAATATCTTTCAGCAGGGCTTTCAAATCATCTTCCGACGAAAAATCACCCCTGAAGCCGAGCGCATGCACACCGCGGTTGAGTAGTGTTAGCCCGGCTTTGTTGGCTTCTGCCGATGCAGTTTCAGCAACATCTTCGCGAATAAGCCAGCCCTCAGGTCGGCCATTTCCGGGGATAAACACGGTAGCTGCGGGTAAATCGGTGCTGCTGTAATCGGGTCTCAGTTGGAGGCCGTTGGCAGGAGTCCAGCAAAGATTATCGTAGTCAAGAGACTTCAATTCTTTGCGGATAAGGTTGCGCCATTCTTCGGCAGAGGTCGGTTCAAAGGGTTGTGTTGCGTCTTTCATGCGCTGGTACGCCGCCAATTGCGGGGTTATTCAAAAATGACGAGAAAAATGTCTTCGTCCTCTTTCTTCATGTGGTGATGTTCACGGGCAAATTTCTCAAGGGATTCCTTGTTGGTGGTGAGGTCGTGAATGGCGGCTTTGGTTTCCTCAATGCGATGTCGGTAGTACTCTTGCTCCTTTTCGAGCTGATTGAGTTTCATCCTGGCTCCCATCTGTGAAATCAGGTCATTGTTGTGAAAAAACGTAATCCACATCAACATGGCGAGCGTGGCTAAAGCATACTTGTTTCGCAGAAATTTTGGAATTCGCCTGAACATGGGATAAAGGTACAAGGAAAGGGGCAAACCAAAAACGGCCTGCCCCTAAAACTTTTCACAAACCACCTTTGAATTACCCGAGGAAAGGGTACCGGTAGTTTTTAGCGGGTACAAAGGTTTCCTTGATGGTTCTCGGTGAAACCCAACGGATCAGGTTTAGGTAGGAGCCGGCTTTGTCGTTGGTGCCGGAACCTCTTGCACCGCCAAAAGGCTGCTGACCTACCACAGCCCCAGTGGGTTTGTCGTTGATATAGAAGTTTCCTGCAGCATTGGCCAGCATGCGTGTTGCCAGGTCAATCGCGTAGCGGTCGCCGGAGAAAATACTACCGGTAAGGGCGTATTCCGAAGTGCTGTCAACAAGTTTCAGGGTAGCTTCAAAATCGTTGGCGGGGTACACGTAAATGGTGAGTACCGGCCCAAATATTTCCTCACACATGGTGCGGAATTTTGGGTTGCTTGTTTCAATCACAGTGGGTTCAATAAAGTATCCTTTCGAATCGTCATAGTTTCCACCGGCGATGATGCTTGCGTCGCTTTGCCCTTTCACATAATCAATGTAGCCGGAGATTTTGTCAAAGGCTTTGCGGTCAATCACAGCGTTCACAAAGTTCCCAAAGTCTTCGGGGCTTCCCATTTTAAATGAAGCGAGGTCGCTCAACAGATGCTCTTTCACTGCCGGCCATATATTGTCAGGGATGTAGGCACGAGAGGCCGCTGAACATTTTTGCCCTTGGAATTCAAAAGCACCGCGCGAAAGGGCAACCGCAACTTCAATGGGGTCGGCGCTGCGGTGAGCCACCACAAAATCTTTACCACCGGTTTCACCCACAATGCGCGGGTAGCTTTTGTATTGGGCGATATTGGCGCCAATGGTTGTCCATAAATGACGGAATACGCCGGTAGAACCTGTAAAGTGGAGACCTGCAAAATCAGGGTGATTGAAGATTACCTCACCGGCTTCGGGGCCATCCAGGGTTACCATATTAATGACTCCATCCGGTACACCTGCTGCTTTGAAGAGCTCCATAATGATTTGTGCAGAGTACACCTGCGAATCGGCGGGCTTCCAAACCACAGTATTCCCCATCAGCGCGGGAGCTACACAAAGGTTGGCGGCAATAGAGGTGAAGTTAAAAGGAGTAAGTGCAAATACAAATCCCTCCAGAGGACGGTACTCCATGCGGTTCCAGATTCCGGGGTTGCTTCCGGGCTGGTCGCTGTAGATCTGCTGCATGTATGCCACGTTGAAGCGCAAAAAGTCAATCAACTCACATGCGGCGTCAATCTCGGCCTGAAAAGCGTTTTTCGACTGCCCGAGCATGGTGGCTGCGTTCATGCGGTCGCGGAAAGGACCTGCCAACAAATCGGCGGCTTTGAGGAAAATGCTTGCGCGGTGTTCCCAGGCAAGATTGCTCCAGGCTTTGCGTGCAGCCAGGGCAGCGTCAATGGCTGATTTTACGTGCGAAGCATCGCCGTAGTTAAAATGACCGATAATCCGCTGATGGTCGTGTGGAGGTGATAGCGGCTGCTTGTTTCCGGTTCTCACTTCTTCGCTGCCAATGTACATGGGCACATCAACAGGATTTTGTTGCAGCATACTTCGATAGGTTGCAAGCAGCGATTCACGTTCGGCACTTCCGGGTGCATAATCTTTTACCGGCTCATTGGCCACAGGGGGTACCTGGTATATTCCTTTGGGCATAAACAGAGATGTTTTCGGGGGTGACTAATCAAAAAATTTGGCCGCAAAATTAGCCATTCCAAGTGGCTTAACAAGTGCATTTGGTTCCGCGGGTTCGAATGCGATTACCGGGTTGGGGCAGCGAGGCTCCTCAAACCAATAGCAGGATTGAAGAGTGTTCATCAAAAAGCTTGAAAAGTAATCGCTGCGAGGCTATTGTGCGCTACCGATTAGTTTAAGCGCCACGGCGCAAGCATGTAAAACCTCGGAATGTGTGCCTTGAACACCAAACCGGCGTCTAATCGCTTCATCAGGTACGAGCCGCTCATCGAGCCAAAATCTGTCATAAAGTCACAACCCGAGCTGTAAGAGTACTTGCTGCCGGGTGGTATAACAGGTTGCTCGCCCACTACGCCTTCACCTTCAACCTCACGCTTGTCGCCATTGCTGTCAATAATAAACCATTCTCTTCTCAGTAACTTCACAGGAAAGTCGTTGGTGTTCTCTATGGTGATGTTGTAAATGAAGAAGTACTGCTCGTTGGCAGGTGATGAATAGTCGCGCTCGTATTGCGTAACCACCGTAATCTTGATACCACTACTTACCGCTGTTACCATGGCTTTTCTTTTAAGAGTTTCGTGTGGCGAAGTACAAGGTGGTTAAACTTAGCGTCTGTTAGCATTAACGTACGACACGCCGATTAGTTGGTCGTAATTGTTCGAAAAATTGCGGTGGTACACCAATATCATATAGGCGTTTTCGGTTTCCATGAAAGAGCCTTCTATTATGGTGATGTCGGGTATTCCAACATGTTCCTCAACCACAGCATATTTGTAGTTGTAAAACCCTTGTTTCAGGTGAAGACTGCATTGGTAGCTTCCAATTTCCGGGTTGTAGGTCATTTTGTTTTCTTCGGTCAGGGCGAAGTTATTGTACCCCCCGTACACATATATCTCCGAGCGGATGAGGGGCTGATCTACCTTGAGCGTGAAGTGCACGGTTGCGTAGTCAGATTCTGTGTGATCTGCAAAGCCGTCGTCGTTTTTCACAAATGCCTGCCCATTGATATCGCGAATGGTTTCGTAGCGCCTGAAAACACGCGGCTGATCGGGAGCAAGCAGAATTTGCCAGCCCAGTGGGGTTCGTTCACTGCGCAGAATGTTCTCCATCTGATAGGTAAAGCTTTTGATGTCGAGAGGGCGGTATTCATTACCGGCCATAAAGGTGGCTGGCGCATCGTAGTCATACACCAGCTCGCCGCCTTTCACAAACACCGGATTGAGACCTGTAATGGCAGAATTCCACCGCTGGTTCTGGATGAGCACCACATTCAAATCTCTGAACGGATTCGGAATCGGAAAAGACCCGTGGTTGATGGTAAACTGAATTTCCTGACCTTCCTGCCTCAACGCCACATTGCGTGGAGCAGCAGCTTTGGCATCAATCATCACAACGTTTTCGGTAACCATAAACCGGCGGGTAAATATTACCTTGCTGGGGTCATCGTCTGCAAAAACTTTAAGCAGGTAATTCCCCGACCGCGTAATCCTCAAATCCTCATTCGGAAAAGCAAACCGGTGATGCATATAGGGCTGTGTGGTGTTGAATGAGTTGCTGAAATCATTGATGTAGTTGGTGAAAAAACCTTCCAGATACTCGGATTCAATTAAATCAGACCCTTGCCAATCGTGTGTACAGTGCTCTACAGAATAGGCAAAGGTGCGGGAGTAAGGGTGCAGGTCGTCAAACCGGACTTCAATCTTTTCTACGCCTCCCATCTGTATAACCGGAGGGTTGAGTTGCAAACCTGCTTTGTGCACCAAAATGGTTTTGATGTGTTCGTCGTAAACGCGGTCTTCAAAAGGGAGTTGGTTTTTTTTGGCTTCTTCTCTACGCGCTTTTTCCTCGGCCTCGCGCTGCAACCGGCGTTCTTCGCGTAGTTCTTTTTTGGTTTTGGGTCTGTCTTCGTCTTCAATGAACTCGGGCTGGTTAACTTCTGTTTGGGCTGTGATATCCGGCACGGAAAAGAGTAAACAAGTAATCAACAATAGGGGTAGAAATCTGTTAAAGGGCATGAATCAGGATTTGATTTTTTTGGGGCAATATAGCAGCAATTTTATTGCCAGTTTCCTTACCCACTTGGCAGTAATTTCTAATTTTGCCCCGAAATTTTAACCGACGCGGAACATGTCAAAAACCATCAAAATCAGGAAAGGCGTTGATATTAAGCTAGTGGGGGAGGCCGAAAAAGCCAAATCTCAAATCAATCGTCCTGAGATTTTTGCTGTAAAGCCCACCGATTTTCATAACCTCACACCCAAAATGGTGGTTCGCGAAGGCGATGAGGTTAAGGCCGGAACCGTTCTTTTTCACGACAAATACAACGAAGCCATTAAGTTCACCAGCCCGGTAAGCGGAGAGGTGGTCGAAATTCGACGTGGTGAAAAGCGACGAATTCTGGAGGTGCGTATTTTGGCTGATAAAGAGCCATCTGCCATTGATTTTGGCGCAGGTGATCCGGGCTCCATGTCGCGCGAGCAGGTAGTTGAAAAGCTGCTTAACAGCGGTTTGTGGACAGCCATTCGCCAGCGCCCGTTTTCAACCATTGCCAATCCTGAGGATCATCCCAAATCTATTTTTGTTTCTGCGGTGAATACTGCTCCCCTGGGTGCGGACCTGAATTTCATTTGTCAGGATCACATCAGTGAGTTGCAGGCAGGTTTGGATGCCATGGCGAGACTCTGTGATGGTTCCATTCATTTTCAGGTTGCTGCCGACCCCGAAAAGTCGAAAGCATTCCAAGGATTGAAAAATATTCAACTCAACAAGGTAAGTGGACCGCATCCTGCCGGAAACGTGGGTGTGCAGATTCACCAGCTCGATCCTCTCAACAAAGGAGAGTTGATTTGGTACGTAACGCCCTCGCACCTGATCACCATTGGAAGGTTGTTCAAAGAAGGAAAGTACAACCCCGCTTGCACTTTAGCCCTCGTGGGTAGTGAGGTAACGGAACCCAAATATTTCGATACCTGGTACGGAGCTCCTGTAAAGCCCATGATTAAAGGCCGATTGAAAGATGGAGACCTTCGAATCATTTCGGGCAATGTTCTGACGGGTGACAAAATTGACAGCGAAGGATTTGTTGGGTTTTACCACACTGAAGTTTCTGTGATTCCCGAAGGACACGAGCCCCAGTTCTTCCTTACTGAGGGATGGCTTTCGCCCGGGCTACACAAGTTTTCTTTGTCTCACTCGTTCCCGTCGTGGTTAATGCCCGGTAAAAAATACCGTCTCAACACCAACCTTAATGGTGAAGAGCGCGCATTTGTGGTTACTGGCGAGATGGAAAAGGTGTTCCCGTTCGATATCTACCCCATGCAGCTGGTGAAATCCATCATGATGAACGACATCGACATGATGGAGAAGCTGGGTATTTACGAGGTAGATAGCGAAGATTTTGCGCTGTGTGAGTTTGTCTGCACATCGAAAATTGAAATTCAGAGAATTGTAAGACAAGGACTGGATACCATCCAAAAAGAGTTTGCATAATCGAAACAAAAACCGATAGCATTGAAAGCGTTAAAAGACCTGATTGACAACAAGCTAATGCCCCCCTTCAAAGAAGGTGGCAAGCTTCACAAGTTTTGGCCCATTCCGGATTCATTGGACACGTTTGCCTTTGTACCCGGCCATGTAACCAAATCCGGATCGCACATTCGCGATGGAATTGACATGAAGCGCACCATGTTCATGGTGATTGTTGCGCTTATTCCGTGTTTGCTCTTTGGAATGTATAACGTAGGATACCAGCACTACATGGCCATGGGCGTAACGGCCACTTTTGGAGACATGTTCCTGTTCGGAGCGCTGAAAGTTCTGCCGCTGGTAATCGTCTCTTACGGTGTAGGTCTTGGAATTGAGTTTATTTTCTGCATCGTAAAGAGCCACGCCATCAACGAGGGATTCCTGGTGTCAGGAATGTTGATTCCTCTGTGCATGCCCGTTGATGTACCGCTCTGGATGGTGGGTGTGGCCACAGCATTTGCCGTGGTTATCGGAAAAGAAGTGTTTGGCGGAACCGGTATGAACATCCTCAACGTAGCGCTCACCGCGCGGGCATTCCTGTTTTTTGCCTACCCCACAGAAATGTCGGGAAACAAAGTTTGGATCAATACTGCCGGAGATGGGAAGCCGGTAGATGGCTATACCGGTGAAACACTCCTCGCCAAAGCTACTACCACTCCGGTTTCCGAGTTCACCGATACAGCAGGGAATGCCTACGCAAGTGTGAATGCCTCGTTTATGGATGCTATTTACGGCTTTGTTCCCGGATCCGTAGGAGAAACCTCTGTAATCGCCATCCTGATTGGAGCCGGTTTGTTACTCTGGACAGGTATTGGAAGCTGGCGCATCATGCTCTCTGCTGTGGCAGGAGGTGCCGTAATGGGGCTTATTTTTAACTTGGTGGGCCCGGCTTATTTCCCCGATAATACATTCCTTGCGCTGCCCTGGTGGTATCACCTCGCCATTGGTGGATTTATGTTTGGTGTGGTGTTTATGGCAACCGATCCTGTAACAGCTTCGCAAACAGCAAGCGGAAAATATATTTACGGCTTCCTGATTGGATTCCTCGCCATTCTGATACGAACAGTGAACCCGGCCTATCCCGAAGGAGTGATGATGGCCATTCTCTTTATGAACGTAATGGCTCCGATGATTGACCACTATGTAATTGAGGCCAACATCAAACGAAGAATGAACCGACTTAAAGTAAAAACTGCGTAAGATGGCTCTAGACAAAAACAGCAATGCATTTACATTCGGCTTTGCGCTGGTAATGGTAGTAGTGGTGGGCGCCGTGCTCTCGTCGCTCGCCATGGGCCTTAAGCCCTTGCAGCTCAAAAATCAGGCTGACAAAAAGCGTATTGATATTCTCACTGCCATTGATGTGGACGCCAACCGAACCAATGCCGCTGAGCTTTTCGACAAATACGTCGTGGAGCGTGTGGTGATTGATTATGAAGGGAACGTGATCAGTAGCAACACCGGTGAGGTAGATCAGTTGGATGACAAAGACGCGTTTAACATCAATATACGCGCTGAGTACCGCGACCGCTCCATCAAGCCTGAAGGTCGCAACTATCCCTTCTACAAGTGCGACAAGGATGGAAAGAACCTCTACGTAATTCCAATGGTAGGAAACGGTCTCTGGGGTGCCATCTGGGGATTTGTTGCACTTGAGGACGATTTTAACACGGTGTACGGAGCCAGCTTTGACCACGCAACGGAAACGCCCGGTTTGGGAGCTGAAATCAGCCTGCCGATGTTTCAGGACCCCTTCAAGGGTAAGCAAATACTCGACGATCAAGGAAATTACAAATCTATCGAAGTGAAAAAAGGTGGCGCCGAAGCCGGCAACCCGCATCAGGTAGATGGAATTACCGGTGGTACCATCACCAGCGATGGAGTAACCGAAATGCTTCAGCGTACTCTGAAGGTATATCACCGCTTCTTTAACAAAAACAACGCTTAAGACCATGAGTACAGAAACAACTGCACCCGAGGTTAAAGAGGAGAAAAGACCCTCTGAGCCCCTGTTCTCCAAGAAAAACAAGAAGCTGATCACCGATCCGCTTGATGATGATAACCCCATTACCGTTCAGGTACTCGGTATCTGTTCAGCATTGGCCATTACCGTGCAGGTTGAGCAAGCGGTGGTAATGTCATTGTCGGTAGTGTTTGTAATGATGATGGGTAACCTCATTATTTCGCTGCTTCGCAACTCAATCCCGTCGCGAATCCGAATCATCGTGCAGCTCGTGGTGGTAGCATCGCTCGTAATTGTGGTGAGCGAAACACTGCAGGCCTTCCTTCCGGATGTGGCGGCACGACTCTCGGTGTTTGTGGGACTGATCATCACCAACTGTATCATCATGGGACGCTTTGAAGCGTTTGCAATGGGGAACAAGCCTTTTCCATCGGTACTCGACGGTTTTGGTAACGCCCTTGGTTACGCCTGGATCCTGGTAGCCGTGGCAGTGGTACGTGAGCTGTTTGGTTCAGGAAAACTGTACGGTTTTGAAGTGATTCCCGCTGCGTTTTACGACATGGGCTACATGAACAACAACATGATGATTCTGCCTCCAATGGCACTCGTAACTGTTGGGGTAATCATCTGGATTCAGCGTGCGCGTAACACCAAACTCATTGAAGAAAACTAATAACCTACTCAAGCCAGAATAAGCCATGGATGCTGTAAACATATTTGTCCGGTCGATTTTTGTCGACAACATGATTTTCGCCTACTTCCTCGGTATGTGTTCATACCTGGCCGTATCGAAAACGGTTAAAACGGGAGTAGGGCTTGGTTTTGCCGTAATTTTCGTACTCGGTATTACTGTACCTATCAACTACCTGCTGGAAAATTACTTTCTGCAACCCGGAGCACTTACCTGGATCAGCGCTGATTTTGCCACCGTAGATTTGAGCTTCCTCAGCTTCATCATGTTTATCGCTGTAATTGCCTCTATGGTTCAGCTGGTAGAGATGATTGTGGAGCGTTTTGCACCGGCGCTGTATGGAGCACTCGGAATCTTCCTGCCTCTTATCGCTGTAAACTGCTCTATCCTCGGAGGAGCACTCTTTATGCAGGAACGCCAGTATCCCAACATCTGGGATGCTACCGTGTTCGGTCTGGGCTCGGGTGTGGGCTGGTGGATTGCCATTGTGTCCATCGCGGCCATCCGCGAAAAAATCCGCTACTCCAATGTGCCTGCTCCTCTGAGAGGGCTGGGTATCACTTTTATCATCACCGGTCTCATGGGCATTGCCTTCATGAGCTTTATGGGAATTGAATTGTAACTAGCAAAACAGATTTTCAAGCATGGGAACTACCATTCTTCTTACCATTGCCGTATTCTTCATGGTCATCTTTTTATTGGTGAGTGTGTTGCTGTACGCCAAGTCAAAACTGTCGCCCTCCGGGCCTGTAACCATCACCGTAAATGGTGAAAAGCAGTTGCAGGTAGAATCGGGCGATACGCTGCTTACCACCCTGAGCAACAACAAACTGTTTCTCCCTTCTGCCTGCGGAGGAGGAGGAACCTGTGCCATGTGCAAGTGCCAGATCCACAAAGGAGGAGGTGAAATTCTTCCCACCGAGGCACCTTACTTCACCCGAAAGGAAATCCAGGATAACTGGCGTTTGGGATGTCAGGTAAAGGTGAAACAAGACATGGATATCCAGATTCCTGAAGAAATTTTCGGCATCAAGAAATGGGAGTGCGAGGTGGTTTCCAACTACAGCGTGGCTTCGTTTATCAAGGAGTTTGTGGTGAAGCTGCCCGAAGGTGAACACCTCGAGTTTGAAGCCGGTGGATACATTCAGATTGACGTGCCTCCTTGCACCGTAGAGTTCAAAGACATTGATATCACCACACACCCGGAGCTCGAGCGCGACCCCGACGACTTCAAACCGGAGTGGGATAAATTTGACCTCTGGAAGCTGAAGATGGTAAATGATGAGCCGATTTTCCGCGCTTACTCTATGGCCAACCATCCGGCCGAAGGGAATATCATCATGCTGAACATACGTATCGCAACCCCACCGTGGGATCGCGCCAAGAACGATTGGATGGCGGTAAATCCCGGCATCTGTTCTTCGTTTGTATTTGGCTGCAAGCCCGGCGATAAGGTGACCATTTCAGGACCTTATGGAGAATTCTTTATCAAGGAAACCGACGCCGAAATGCTCTACATCGGCGGTGGTGCGGGGATGGCTCCTATGCGCTCGCACTTGTTTCACCTGTTCCACACCCTGCGCACCAACCGAAAGGTTACGTATTGGTACGGCGGTCGTTCGAAGCGAGAGCTTTTCTATCTCGATCATTTCCGCAAGATTGAGCAGGAATTCCCCAATTTTCGATTCTTTGTGGCCTTGAGTGAACCTACCGAGGAAGACAACTGGCAGGTAAAGGAAGACATTGACGCACCCGGAGATGGTTTTGTGGGCTTTGTGCACCAGGTGGTGATTGATCAGTACCTTAAGAAGCACGACTCACCCGAAGACATTGAGTTTTACTTCTGCGGTCCACCGCTGATGAACCAGGCTGTTCTGAAAATGGTTGATGACTGGGGAGTACCTCCCGAAAACGTTTCCTTCGACGACTTCGGAGGCTAGCCATTTTGATTGCATTTAACAAAGGCCGCCGTTGCGCGGTCTTTTTTTTTACGGTGAGCTTTTGGCCGGCATTCAACCAGTTAGCCTCCAACGGACCTGACTGCGTAGGAAACTCATATGCTAACTTACGCTTTTGTCATTTCGACCGAAGCATTTCGCGGGAGAAATTTCTGCTGAAATCTGCTCTGGAAATGAATTGCTCATAGACGGACTGGTAAAGAGGCATTCAATAAATTGCAGAGATGTCTGTCAGCGGAGTCCTCTTCGGGTGACGCCGGTGGAGTTTAATCAACCGGATTTACCGCAACTTTTCTACTATTGACTTCGTAAATTAAACTTAAAATATGAAGTACAGTTCATGAAATATGCTAAATTTGTGAAGTACAATGGCCCATGTTTATGAAAGTCCTTCCGAGAATTCTGTATAAAACCCTAAAAAACAACATTTATAAAGGAAAGGTGCTTGTATTGTATGGGGCCCGTCGTACTGGGAAAACGACGCTCGTTCGTCAATTGGTTGAGGAAGCCGGAGAGGATGCCAGATACATCAATTGTGAGTTACAGGAGAATAAGGATTTACTTGAAAGCACTAATTCTTTGATGCTAAATGACTTTGTAGATACAAAACGCCTCATGGTTTTTGATGAAGCGCAGCATATCCCGAATATGGGTATGATATTGAAAGTATTGGTGGATACTTTTCCAAGTGTTCAGTTTATTGCCACAGGCTCTTCGAGCTTTGAACTGGCAGACAAGGTTTCTGAGCCGCTCACAGGTAGATCCAGAACCTATATGCTTCTGCCGTTTTCTTTGGAAGAAATGCGCGCACTGCACCCGTTGGTTGAGCTCAAAGCAATGCTCCCATCTTTTATCCGATTCGGGATGTACCCACAGGTAGTTCTTTCATCAAACGCCGACAAGGAGGAGGAGCTGAGTGAAATTGCATCAAGTTACCTTTACCGTGATGTGCTACAATTTGAACAGGTTAAAAGGCCCGAATTGATCGAAAAGTTGTTGCAGGCAATGGCGCTTCAGTTGGGCAGCGAGTCTTCGTTAAATGAGTTGGCACAAATAACCGGAAGTAATGTGCACACGGTAAAGCGGTATATAGAACTGCTTGAAAAGTCGTTCGTTGTTTTTCGCTTGCGCTCGTTCAGCCGAAACCTGCGTAAAGAAATTGCCAAGAGCCAGAAGGTCTATTTCTACGATACCGGTATACGAAACGCCATTATTCGAAACCACAATCCGCTGCATCTTCGGACAGATGTAGGCGGACTTTGGGAAAACTTCTGTATTTCGGAGCGATTGAAATTCAACGAATTTAACCGTAGAAAAGTGAACAGTTTTTTTTGGCGAACATACGACCAGAAAGAAATTGATTTCATCGAAGAGAAGGACGGCGTGCTGTATTGCTTTGAATTTAAGTACAATTCCAAGTCAAGTGGGCGCCTGCCAAAGGAGTTTGCTCAAAGCTATGCCGAGGTCCGTTTCAAGACCATTACACCTGAGAATTTTTATGAGTTGTTCAGCGAAGACTTTTAGCTCACCCGCTCGCTTATTCATGCAATACAGGTAGTCAATACGCCGGGCATATGCCAATGGTAATTAAGCATATACGGGTTGTTAAAGAGGGGTTCAATAAATTGCGGAGATATCGGTTATCGGAGTCCCCTGCGGGTGACTCCGATGGAGGTTAACTGATATTCTAAACCTGAGTTCGACTATTATTCGGGAATTCAGCCGTTCATAAACAGCGAAATACAAGGTGCATAGTCAAAGCTTTAGCCGGCTAAAGCGCGAGGATGCAACGTAGGATTTCGGTGCTTTATGGACAAGTCCATAAATTTCACACCTATAAACAACAATTTTCTGCCTTAAAATGATTTGAAACCGAGCATACGAGGTTCCATCTGACCGCATTAAATCAGAATACAAACAGATGAAATAGCCCGCTATTCCTTCATCATTTTAAGTTGAAACTCACCATTTAAAGGTG
>REDV01000125.1 GCA_007695365.1 Cryomorphaceae bacterium
AACTGCGGCACCTGCGTGGGGGGCAATACAGGACTCGCGCCTTGCACCCAGGACTGTAACGGCGTATGGGGCGGAAGCGCCACTACCGACAACTGCGGTAACTGTGTGGGCGGTGACACAGGACAAACTCCTTGTGATGAAGACTTATGTGATGGTTTTGACATTGAGGTGACCAACTCGGTTGAGCCATCGTGCCATGGTGAAAGCAATGGTGAAATAACCGTATCCGCAGGATCTAATGCAGCTATAAGCTACAACTGGAACCATGGCGCAAACGGGGCTGCTATAAGCGGATTATCTGCCGGCACCTATACCGTAACCGCTACTGATAATGAAATTGGCTGTAGCGCCACCCTGGCTGTCATGCTCGGTCAACCTAATGAAATTACGATCAACGATATGCAGACCGTCAATCCATCATGCGCAGGTTCGGAAGATGGAAAAGTATCCGTAGTAGCCGCGGGCGGAAGCGGAAACCTCACCTATACCTGGAGCGGGCCTGTAAATCTTCAGGGACCTACCCATGTAGATATTCCGGCAGGCGAATACACCCTTACGGTAACAGATGCTAATGGATGTTCCATCAGTCAAACCGTAGAACTCATTGAACCGGACGCCCTGGAGGTTGACCTTGTAATTACCGATGCCGGTTGTCACGGAATTGAAATCGGATCTGCCATTGTCATGGTGACCGGAGGTACCGGAAACTATGCCGTAAACTGGTCGGTAACAGGAAACATGAACCAATTTGGATTGTTTGACCTGGGAGTGGGCAACTACGGTGTATTGGTGGCCGATCAAAACGGATGCGTGTTTGTAGACCACTTCGACATTGGCATTGACTGCCCTTACAGCGCTGAACTGGAAGAAGGTATCATTGATGAAGATGAGGATGAAACGGTGCTTCCTACCCAACCTGAAAATGACGTGACAGATCATTTGGCAGAAGACACTCCCTCGCACCTCGCTGTTTACCCAAACCCAAACAATGGTGAATACGTATTCCTGGACCTGCAGCAGAAAAGCTCAGCCGAGCCCACTGTATTCAGCATGGTGCAGATTCACAACATGGCTGGGCAATTGATTTCCAGCTATAGCATCAACATGAATGAGGGTCAGTTCGAAGGGGTGATCAATTTCGAAAAAACACTACCCTTCGGCGTGTACCTGATGAGTGTGTACACCCAGGACGAAGTTTTGACGCAGAAGATCGTTGTTAAGTAGCAAATTCAACGTTCCATAGTATAAACCCGTTGCAGACCTTTGCAACGGGTTTATACTTTTATGCGTTTATTAACTCTGCTGTAAAGCCCGCGTCACTCACCGCTTTTTGCACCAATGACGGATTTTCTTCGTCCATTTCAACCGAGAGGATTTTCTCCGGGTTGTCGGTGTCAACGCGCCAGCTATCTACTTCGTCGAGCTCGTTGAGAAAGGGTGTTACGCTACGAATGCAACTTCCGCAGTTGATATTGGTTTTGAATTTAAATGTATGCATGGGTTTGATTTCTAAAATTTCTTGTTTCTGAGACGCAGACTGTTGAGCACCACCGAAACAGAGCTGAATGCCATGGCTCCGCCTGCAATCATCGGGCTGAGCAAAATTCCGAAAAAAGGATACAACAACCCCGCGGCTACGGGTAGCGCGACAAGATTGTAGATAAATGCCCAGAACAGATTTTGACGCAGTGTACGCATGGTGGCCTGAGACAGTGAAATGGCCTTATGGATTTGCAAAGGGTCACTGTGCATTAAGGTAAGGCCAGCGCTTTCCATGGCCACGTCGGTACCGCTACCCATGGCTATTCCTACATCGGCAAGCGCCAGTGCCTCAGCGTCATTAATACCGTCACCCACCATCGCCACCACCTTGTTTTGGTTTTTCAGCTGCTGCACTACTGCACCTTTCTCTGAAGGCAATACACCGGCGGTAAACTTTTCAATGCCCACCTCACTGGCAATGGCTGCTGCTGTTTCGTGGTTATCGCCCGTCAACAACTGTACTTCCAATCCCAACTTTTGGAGGTTTTCAACGGCCTTGCGCGAGGTATCTCTCAGCTTGTCAGCCACAGCGATCCAACCGGCAAGTTCCGCATCGCGCGAAACGAAAACCACGGTCCGGGCCTTTTGTTGATGCGACGCCGCCTTTTGCAAAAGCGATTCTTCACCCACAACTCCTGTTGATTCAAGCCAGGCCCACTTCCCAATGCGGTATGTGCTTCCGTTTATCATTCCCTGAACTCCCTGCCCGGTGATGCTTTCGAAATTGTCGATGCTTTCGGCTTCCAACCCCTCCGATTTCAGGTGCACTTCAATGGCCGAGGCAATGGGATGTTCAGATAGTTTTTCGAGCGACAAAACCGCAGTCTTCAACTCCTGTTCCGACATTCCTTCGGCAAAATGAAAAGCCGTAACCTGCGGCCGACCCTCGGTGAGCGTACCCGTTTTATCCAGCACCACCGTGTCCATTTTATAGGCCAGTTCCAGCACCGTGGCATCCTTAATCAGTATTCCCAGCTCCGCTCCCCTGCCAATTCCCACCATCAAGGCCGTGGGCGTTGCCAGTCCGAGGGCACAGGGGCATGCAATGATGAGTACGGTAATCAGGATAACCACCGCCCGCGTAAAAGGCTCTTCGGGTGTTGTAAAAAACCAAATGGCCGAAGCGATGATGGCCAGCAAGATGACCGCCGGCACAAAAACAGCCGAAATCCGATCTACCAGCTTCTGAATGGGTGGCTTGCTGGACTGTGCCCGCTGCACTGCCTGAATGACTTGCGCAAGCACCGTGTCGCTGCCAATCTTTTGTGCCAAAAGTTTAAGGCTCCCTTTCTGATTAATGGTTCCCGCAAAGAGCTTATCGCCCTTGGACTTTTGAACAGGCAGCGGCTCACCCGAAATCATGCTTTCATCCACATAACTCTCACCCGATTTCACCTTGCCGTCCACCGGAATTTTTTCTCCCGGCCGAACCAGAATCAAATCACCTACGATTACCTCTGCAATCAGAATCACTATCTCCTCGGCATTGCGCACCACACGCACCTCTTTGGGCTGCATACCCATCAATGCCCTAATGGCTCCTGAGGCCCTGCGTTTGGCCCGCTCTTCGAGGTAGCGCCCCAGCAAAATCAAGGTGATAATGACCACCGCCGATTCAAAATACACATGTGGCTCTACCCCGCGCGAGGCCACTACCGATGGCGCAATGGTATTGAGCGTGCTGTAAAGATAGGCCACCCCTGTGCTGAGGGCCACTAGGGTGTCCATGTTGGTTTTACCGTGCCGGGCTTGTTTCCACGCGTTCACAAAGAACTCCGACCCGCTGTAGAACATCACCGGGGTACTCAGCAGCAGCATCGCAATGTTTTCCCAGTGAAATACGTGCATCAGAAACATCGCCAGCACAAAAACCGGAAGGGTACAAACCACAGCTATCCACAATTTCAGTTTGAGTTGTGCCAACCTCTTCTCTCCGGCCTCTTCGCGGTGCTGCTCCCGACTTTCCTCGCTGCCCAACACCAGGCCGTAGCCAATCTCGGTAGCAGCTTTGTGGATGTCCTCAGGCGAAATTTCGTCGGGAATAAAAGTGATCGAAACCGATTCATTGGGGTAATTCACCGAAACCTCTCGTACGCCCGGCTTGTTTTTGAGCCATGATTCTAAGCTCACGGCGCAAGAGGCGCAGGTCATTCCGGTTACCGGAAAGGATTGTTGAGAGGCAGCTTCCATCTTACAAAGGTAACCAAAGCCGAGGCCTGCATAAAGTGCTTATCTTGCCCGTCAAAATCAGACTACTATGTTGAAGTTTTTCTATTTCGCTGCTTTTAAGTTGATGGCCGTAATGGCATTTGGGCAGAGCGCCCTGCTGATTCGCAATGCTGAAATTTTCAATGGAAAAGACGCCACTACTACACGTGGTCATGTGCTGGTTGAAGGCAACGAGATTCAGAAAGTCTCAAGCGCTGAGATCACTCCGCCTGAGGGGTGCACCATAATAGATGCCAACGGACGGTTTCTGATGCCCGGCATGATTGACGCGCACTACCACACGATGTTGGCGGGCATTCCGCAACAATTGGTGATGATGGGCGATTTATCATTGGTGGCGCTCTACGCCGGAAAAAATGCCGGAGAAGTGTTGATGCGGGGGTTTACCTCGGTGCGCGATCTGGGAGGTCCTTCTTTTGGACTGAAAAAAGCCATTGACGCCGGCGTGGTTCAGGGGCCGCGAATCTGGCCATCGGGGGCCATGATTTCGCAAACCGCCGGACACGGGGATTTCAGAATGCCCTACGAAATTCCGCACGACGAAAGCCGCGGCCTTACCATTAGCGAACGCCTTACCGTGGGCGTGATAGCGGATGGAGCCGATGCCGTGCTGAAAAGAACCCGCGAACAGCTGTTAATGGGAGCCTCGCAGATTAAACTGATGGCCGGGGGAGGAGTATCCTCGCTGTACGACCCCCTGGACGCTGTTCAATACACCCCGCAGGAGATACGTGCCGCGGTGCAAGCAGCAGAAAACTGGGGCACCTACGTAACGGTACACGCCTACACACCCGAGTCTATGCGCATGGCCATAGAAGCCGGTGTAAAATGCATTGACCACGGTCAGCTGGTGGACGAAGACGTGGCCAAACTCATGGCCCAAAAAGGCGTTTGGTGGAGTTTACAGGTCTTTCTGGACGATGAAGACGCCAACCCCAAAAAAGATGCTTTCAGCAGAATGAAGCAAAAAGCAGTTTCAACCGGAACAGATCAAGCCTATCAGCTCGCCAAAAAGTACAAGATCAAAACCGCGTGGGGTACCGATGCCCTTTTTGATATCCACACGGCGCGAAAACAAAATAAAATCCTGGCCAAACTGGAGCGCTGGTACACGCCTTATGAAATTCTGAAAATGGTTACCCACGACAACGCACAGCTTCTGGCCCTCTCCGGCGAGCGAAGCCCATACTACGGCAAACTTGGGGTGATTGAAGAGGGCGCCCTGGCAGATTTTATCCTGATTGATGGCAATCCGCTGCAGGATATACAGCACATCGTGGAGTACGAAGAGCGCTTTGTGCTGATTGTAAAAGACGGAAAGGTGTTTAAAAACCGCGTGGAATAATCCATTCCCGTGCGTCACGGTTTTGCAAATGGCACAAACCACAGGCGTTTCGAAAACAGCGCTGTTTTGACAGCTCTTCGGCAATTATGACTACTCATTTTCATGTTGTTCGATAGAATTGTGTACATTCACCTAACCAAAAACATCCACCATGAAAAGCCGGCTTACTTTGCTGACACTGCTGATAGCGGTTTCAGTGCATGGGCAAATTGTCCTCGAACACGAATTCTTCATGTCTGACCCTCTTTACAACGGTAACATCCAGACCATTCATTTAACACCTGATGAGGTTGTTTACACCACAAGGGGAGGTGGCAATATTTATTTATTTGATCTGGACTACAATCTTTTTCAAACGATTCCCATCGCTCCACAAAACTATCAGTACATAGAATACATATCACGGGAGCTCTTCGACTGTGACCCGGATAACATCGAGTACCTCGTAAGATCCGGAACCTGGGGCAATACACTGATAGAGATTTACCGGGAAGACGGCACGCTGCTGGAGTCCATCCCTTATGGTCTTTTCGATTTCCCGGTAAACAGTATTGCAAACGTGCTACCTTATAACATTCAATCTACGCCTGATGGAACCAAGATGTTTGTGAGAATTATGGAAGGTGGACAGGAATCCATGCGGATTTACGGCTTGTGTGGTGACCTGCCGGTACCTTGCTGCTCTTTCACAGGAGAGCCGGGCGGAATTTCCGGTATTCCCGGCGGAACCACGTTTCGCTACAGCACTGCATCACCCAATCCAACCGCAAACGAAACAACTGTGCGACTCCATGCTCCGCTAAACGAGCCCGGAGTAATGCGGCTCTTCAATCAACAAGGTCAAGCGGTAAAGTCGGTTCCCTTATCATCAGGACAGTTTGAAATTCACCTCAACCTTGGAGAGCTTCCGGCCGGAACGTACCTGTATCGCATAGAAACAGAATCGGGGGTAAAACCAACGGGCAAAGTGGTGAAGATATAAGCGCAAACCACCGGGAGCTTCTACCTCCACATCTGACGCTGTTCGCTTCCCGGAAGCGGGCCACTGAAATTGCGAATGTTGTAGGTGAACGTCAGCATAAAAAAGCGCTGAAGCACATTCACCTGCCGGTCCTCAATAAACACATCGCTGAACTCGCGCTGCACGCTCACGTTGGCTCCTAACAAATCAAACGCCTGCAAACGCAGTTCTGCCCGGCGGTTTTTCAGAAACTTGTAACCCAAACCCGAATTGAGCAGCACAAAATTCTGGTTAAACCCTTCCGACAGACCGTCAAAATATTGGTGGTCGGCAGAGAGCGTAAAAACCACACTCTTAAAGAGAATCACAATAACCTCACCCCGTGTACGCTGGCTCCAAAAGCTGCTATTTAGTTCGGGCTGCAGGGTGTTGAAAACCCAGTTATGGGCCGTATTGGACGAAAGTGTGAAATCCACACTTTCACTGATGTTGCTCCCGAGGGTTAATCCCAGTCCCAATGAGGGGGTGTTGCTCCAGTTCAGGTCTCCGTTGATAAGACCTGGTGTTCGACTGTAACGCGCCGAGCCATTGATATTGAGGTTGGATTTTAGCGATTTTACCGGCAACCCAAACGAGCCAAACACCCTCACCCCGAGTTGACCGTCGAGGTTTACCGGCTGCACCAATTGCGCCCCGCGCGGTAACGGCACTCCACCGGCCAGCACCGTATCCGTTCGTGCAACAGTAGTGGCATCGCCGATAAAGTTGTTGGTGTACGAAAAGCCTCCGCCGATAAATGAGGTAGTTGATTTTTCAGGATTAGACGCCGCGTAGCGCATAAACATACCGTGGCGGTAGTCCTGCTTCAAATCGGGATTGCCTATGGTGAGGCGCACGGGGTTGCTGTTGTTCACCACGTTTTGCAATTGCTGAATAGACGGCGGATTGTTGCTTGCGCGGTAAAACAGCCTGAAGTTTCTGTTTCGGTCAAACTTATAGGTGATCCGGGCATTGGGCAGCACAGCGTTAAAATTCTGTAAGCCGTCCAGGGCCACAGGAAATTGTTGCACTGCCGACAGCTCTGCCCACTGGTAGGAAAGCCCGAGGGTGATTTGCAATTTTTCCCAATTGTGCCTGTATTCGGTTCCGAGGCGCTGGGTGTGATAGGTGCTCTCAAACACGTTGTTCAACAGGCTATCGCGAAGGTCGTACGCGCCCGTAAGCGGATTGCGGCTGAACACCTCGTTGCGCGAATCACTGATGGTATAGCTGGAATTCCAACTCACCTGAATCATGCCTTTCTCTCCTACAGGCTCGGTATAGGCCACGTTGGACGACACATTGTAGCCCTCAACAAAAAGCTGCCCTTCCTGGTCGAGGCTGTCCACAAAGAGACTGTCTTCAAAAAAACGGTTCTCCGAAAACAGGAAGTTTTGTCCACGGTCGCGGTTGTACCCCGGCGTGAGCTGTACTGAAAGGGTTCGGCGCGGGGTGCGAAATTTGTGCTGAAAGAGAATGGGCGCCGAGATATTGAGCGACTGTAATTCTGTGTCGAAGCCGCGATCCACAGTATTCAATAAACCCGACACATCGCGGTTCGCGCCGAGCAGAGAGCTGTTTCCCCTGCTGGAAGTGTAGGTAACCGAAGGCGTAAAAATTACCGAATTCATGGAGTCTATTTCGTACTCGAGGCGCATGTTTACGCGGTGCTGATCGGTAATTTCGTTCAGTTCTTCGCGCTCATCGTAGTTCAGTCCATCGGAATCGGGCAGCACAAACTCCCGAAAAATGCTGTTCTCCACAACGCGGTCGGTGCGGTTGTAGAAGTAGCTAGCGTTGATTTTGAGCTTCTTGCCCCACTCGTCCGAAAAATTCAATCCACCGGCTGTAGTAGTGGCAATGCCGTCGCGGGCGTTAATGGCAAAGTTTCCGGTTCCGCCGCCAAAACGTCCTCGTCCACCCCGACCACCGCGACCTCCTCCTGCTGCACCCGCCACGCCGGAGAGGTCATCCGGAGAAAAGTTCTGCTGGTTAATGTTGTTGGTTTGAAAAAGGAGGGTAATGCGGCGCGCGTCGTTGAAAAAGTTGACGTTACCCCCGGCTTTGTATCGCCCTTCGTCGCCATAACCGCCGTACACCCGGCCAAAGGTTCCGTTTCGGAATTCGGGCTTGGTAACGATGTTGATGGTTTTACCTTCCTCACCGTCGTCAAATCCTGTAAAGCGCGACTGATCGCTTTTGTAATCCGATATCTGGATTTTATCCACCACCTCTGCCGGTAAGTTGCGGAGTGTGGCACGGGCGTCTTCGCCAAAAAAGGGCTTCCCATCCACCATTACCTGCTTTACTTCCTCGCCCTGGGCCTGCACCTGTCCACCCTCGATGCTGACTCCGGGCATTTTCAGAATCAGGTCTTCGGTATCGGCATCGGGGTTCACCTTAAAGGCCCCTGCGTTGAACTCCGTGGTATCACCGCGTTGCACACTTTGGTGTATTTGTTCTTCCACCTCCACGGCTTGCAGCGCAATGGCAGAGCGCTCCAGCACGACAGTTACATTGCTTCGGTCGCCGGTACGCACATCAACATCACGGTACTGCGGGTGGTAACCCAAAAAGCTGGTTCGCAGCAGGTAGACACCGGAATTAAGCCCCTCTATGGCAAATTCACCCTCGGCATTGGTAACGGTGCCGCGCACCAGCGATGAATCGGCCGGCTGCAGCAGGGCCACATTGGCGCCTGGTAAGCTGATTTGGGTTTCCATATCAAGCACGGCACCGCGGATGCTCCGCGTTTGTGCCGAAAGCAACACAGGCAACATCACTGCAAACAACACCGCGAAGATTCTACGAGCCGTCAAATTCTTATAGATAATGGGGGTTAAACCACCGAAAGGCGTGTGGGTTTAATGAGGGGCGAAGTTAGCTCTATTACCGTTAAACGCGGTATGAAATTTGGTGAAGTATTCATACACAGATTATTCACCAAAACCAATCACCATGAGAACAATACTTACACTTTTCGTTGCTTCGATCTTGCTTTCCACAGCGGCATACGGCCAGGGCACGGGCATTCAATCCATCTACATCATTCCAACCAATCCCAGTGAGGGAGATTCGGTGTACCTGGTAGTGGAAGCCGTATTACCCCATTCAGGGTGTTCTGTTTCTTCCTTTTCTGTGGAGATTGACCCTAACGATGGCTCCATCACGGTTATGGCCAACTATTGGATTGGGATGCTCACGGCAGAATGCCCAACAACAGACACCCTGGCACTGGGTGTATTTGAGGCAGGCAGTTACGAGCTCAACTTTTACGGCGGTTATGTTGACGGCGACTTTGTGGGAACCGTCGGGACAGCATCTACCTCATTTGTGGTGGGAGACCCGACCGGCATCAACTCTTCTGAGTGGATGTTTACTGAGGTAAATCTGTTTCCCAATCCGGCCAGGGAATTGTTGAATGTATCGATGCGCATTGACAACCCCACCGAACTCAACTTTGAGATTTACGATGTTTCGGGTAAACTGATTGCCACGCCTCAATCGGGTTTCAAGGCCCACGGAGAACATCTGGTAGTTGTACCTGTATCGCAACTCCCCACTGGGTTGTACCTGTTGAAGATATCATCAGCAGAACACGCATTTACCACAAGGTTTATCAGAGAGTAGTTTGATTGACCATCCGGGCTCTTTCATAAATGATTAACCGGGAAGCATCGGCTCCCTTTCGTCCTCGTTTGTCAGGAGGACGTACGAGAATGCCTTTTAAAACAGTACTTAAGCCTCCCCAAACAAAAAGGCGCCTCATGGGCGCCTTTTTGTAAACCTGCTAGGAAAAATTTGAAACCATCACAACTCTAAGTTCCTCTCTTAAGTTGCACAGGTAAAACGGGGGACTTGTAAATGGTTGCCAGCTTTACTCGAAAAAATTTCGCCATGCCCTTCCATCGCTTGTAAACAGAAGGCTACCACGAAAAAATAGTTTCCGGCAGGGCAAGCAGAACCATGGAAACAGCAGTTACCAAAAGTATAAACCGCCACATCCACCGCAGCCATACGGTGTAGGGGATTCCGGCAATGCTCAAAATACCCATGGTTACTCCACTGGTGGGAATCACCATGTTCAGCAATCCATCTCCCATCTGAAAGGCCAGCACAGCCGACTGCCGCGACACTCCAATAATGTCTGCAAGCGGTGTCATCACCGGCATGGTAATGGCCGCCTGACCCGATCCGGAAGGCACCACAATGTTGAGCAAGCCCTGGGTTACAAACATCACCTGCACCGAAATAGCGGGCGGCAGATCGCGCACCACGCCGGCCAATGCAAAGAGAATGGTGTCTATAATCTGTCCGTCTTCCGCAACCACCAGGATACTCTTGGAGATTCCTATAATCAGCGCAGCGGTGAGCATATCCTTGGTTCCGTTGGTGAAAGCTTTCACCGTATCGGCAAGCCCGAGGTGCGAAATCACCGCCGAAACCAAGCCGAGTGCGATAAACAGGGCAGCAATTTCGTCAATGTACCAGTCCATGGCATTGGCGCCGTACATCAGCAACCCCAGCGAAAGCAGAAAAAGCAGCACAATCACTTTCCGACGTCCGTTAAAGGGTATTTCTTCGGGTTCTTCGTGACTGGTTTCCAGGCCGGATATGCCGTGCAACAAGCTATTTTCGGGCGATTTCTCGAGACGTCGCACGTACCACATCACAAAGAGAATCCCTAATAATGTGTACACAGCCCACACTACCCAGCGGTATTCCCATCCGCTAAAAAGAGGCAGTTCAGCAATACCCTGGGCGATACCCACGGTAAAGGGGTTCACGGCTGCACCGGCAAAACCCATGGATGCACCCACAAACGGAATGGCCACTCCCACGATGGCATCATAGCCCAGCGAGCGCGCCAATGGTAGCGTAATGAGGATGAAAACCAAAATCTCCTCGGCCATACCAAAGGTTCCGCCTGCAAATGCAAAGAGCAGCATGAGAATGGGAATGACCCATTTTTTGAGTCGCGGACTTCTTCGCGCTGCCCGTAGCACTTGTTGCAAAGCGGCATCCAGCGCACCTGTGGCGGTTACCATAGAAAAAGCACCTCCCACCAGCAACACAAAACCAATGATATGGGCTGCGCTCACAAAGCCCCGGATGGGAGCCTTGAGGAAGTCGTATATGCCCTGCGGATTTCCGTCGGTGCTGTGGTAGGTTCCGGGCATTACCATGGTTTTGCCGTCAACCACTTCGCGATCGTAGCTACCCGCAGGAACAATCCATGTAAGGAGTACAAAAAAGAGCAGAACCACCGATACCACCACCAGGGCGTCCGGCGATTTCATTCGGGTCATTTTCACGGTCGGACAATTTTATACCGCCGCATATTACCATTAAAAACGATTTCGAGCAAATACATTCCGGCAGGTGTGTCGCTCATCGCAATATCGGTTCTGTTGCCCGATACCTGTCCGCGTTTCACAACCCTTCCGTTCAGGTCGTACAAATGCCAGTGCCAGTTACCGTCTTCGCCCACAACCTGAACAGAGGCTGAAGTAATCGTGGGAAAGACCTTCCAGGCTTCCCGGTCTAAGAGTTGCACTCCTGTAACCTCACATTCGGGTTCGTTGGCCTCTTCATCGGTGAAAAGCTCACCGTTTATCGCCCACCATTTTTGCCAGCTTCCGCCCTCCCCGGTTTCCCAATCATTGAGGTCAAAAAAGTTCTGACCCGCATTGGTAGCCGGAACCTTGTACACCTGCACGGCTTTATTATCGCGGTTCCAGGTAAGCGGTGAGGAGGCTTCGATTACTTCCGGTCCACCCTGCTGGCAGTTTGACTGGAGGAAATACACATAATCGTCGTAGTCCGGATAGTCGCCAAAAGCACGGGCGGTACCATCGGGCTCCACGCAAACGGCTGTGTACTCGTCGCTGGCAATGCCGAAGGCACGCTCGCCCAAATCGTGTTCTATGCGGGCCATAAAGGTAAAGTGTCTTCCACGGCGATCGGGGTTGTTGTAGTGCTGGTCGGTTACCACATTTTCCATGTAGGGCGCGTGGAGAAAATCACCGTGACCGAGTGCCACATTGCTTCCCAAAGGGTTGTTCAGCGCCGCTCCTGACTGCACTGTTCCAAACTGGGCCGTGAAATACGTACCACCGAGAATCGCCATTCCGGCGCTGGTTCCGCCCACCACGGCACCCTTATCATTGAGCAGGTAGTTGATGGCATCCATCACACCGGTATCGCGCCATTCGTTGATGTAGGTCCACTGATTACCTCCGGCAATCCAGAGTGCCTCAGCATTCTCAATCTGCTGAATCACATAGGGGTCATTGGCGGCGGCTGCGTTGTTCAAAACGATGGTTTCCACAGAGTTTACCGTAACCCCCAACTGGTTGTAGAGGTAGTTGTTGTAACCATCACTTCCGGATGCGCGAATCACCAATACATCGCCACCATTGGCCTTTTCCAGAAACCACTGCATGGCCTGGTCGTTTTCGGTCGCTCCACCCATCAAGACCAGTCCGCCCAGGGTTTCGGGGCTTACATCCTCAGTATTTCCGGTAAAAAAGCTGGTGTAATTCTGAGCCTGCGTAAGAACGGCCGTGCAAATCAATAAAACTGTGTAAATCTGTTTCATGGTTTCTCTTCGATTAAAAAGCGGTCTCCGTTCACGAGAACGCTAAAGTTAACATTTTCTAATTTGATTCGTCCGTGAGCGTTGTGTAGTGCAGCTCCGCGATTGCTTGCCACTACTACCTGCCCTGCTCCGGTAACTTGTACTTCATTGCCCCGCACAATGGCGGCTGTAGATTCGCCAATTCCCAACACGGTCATCAGGGGGTGGTCGTGCAAAGCCGTAAGCATGCGGTTGTAGCGACTTCTCTCCACAAAATGCTGATCTACAATGGTGTTTTTCAGAAAACCGAGTCCCGTTTCATACACTGCGTTTTGGGCCATAAGCCTGCTGTATGTGGGTTCGTATGCTTCGCTGAAATGCTGATCTCCGCTTATCATCACCTCACTCATTAAAGCCGCTCCTGCACTGGTACCAGCAATGACTCCTCCCGATTGATATGCCTTGTGAATGGCAGGAATAATATTCAACGTATCCGCACGACGCAAAAAGGCAGATTGGTCACCGCCTGACAGAAAAAGCAGCCCCGAATTCCGCAGCGAATCCACCATTTGCAGTGAAATTTCATTGCGCACATCGAAATGCCACGTGGAGCGCAATCCTGCTTCTTGCAAATCCCGGTTGATGTACCACCACGCACTGTCGGGCTCACTGCTGGCAAGGGTCAGGACTGCAACGGTAGCTTCGTCGTCAACGAGCTCACCCAATGCCGACATCAATTCAGGGGGTCTGGGTCCGCCGCCAATGATAAACAGCGTTCCTCGAGCTGAATCCTGAACTTTCACAGCAGACTCTTGCGATGGCTCTTTCGAAGCATCGCAAGCCGCCATAATCAGGGCGCATGCCAGTAACAAGTTACAGAAGGCTATTCGTCCCACCAGAATCGTTGTTGCATGTTTGGAATAGGCATGGGTACACTGCTGTTAAACAATCTTTCGTCCTGAGGGTAAATAAGACGACGGGGAATTTCACCGTTGGGATTGATGCCCGATACTCCGGGGTCATTGGGTACAAGTTCAGGATATCCCGTTCTGCGAAAATCCGTCCACGGCTCTAATTGCGTAAAAAGTGCAATGTACTTTTGGGTAATAACACGCTCGAGGTCACCTTCGAGGTTTCCTGTGAGCACACCCTGCACATCTACATAGGCGTTGATATCCTCCTGGCTGATGCTCCCCTGCCCGATCAACTCACAGCTTTCGCGAATCGCATCCTGCAAAAAGCTTTGCGCCTGACCGGTGTTTCCCAGCCGAACGTGACACTCGGCCAATAGAAATAGTTGCTCTACATACGAGATAAACGGTACATGCGATCCCTGCGAGGAAAAGTATGGCCCTGGTTTTTTCTGCCCCCCGGTAAAGGGAATAACAGAGAACAACGAGCCTGTGCGGGGGTCATTCAGCTCATTCACCAACTCTTCAAAATCAGGGTCAATTTTCATGTTGGGCGAATCAGCGAAAAAGGCGTAGATTCCGTTCATGTCGGCACTGATTCCAAGTGGCTTGTATTTGAGGTCATCACCTGAGTTGGTGAAACCCATGCTCAGATAGGAAAGCGCTGCATCTGCCGCACCGGGATTGCGCTTGGTAAGATGCATGTGGTAGCGCGCGCGAAGCACGTAAGCAGCTTTTTTCCATTGGGCGCGATCACCGAAGTAGAGTAAGTCGTCGCTTCCTGGTGAGCGCACACTTTCTGCGGCGTCAATATCCTCAATTCCCTCCTGCAGCAA
This sequence comes from Cryomorphaceae bacterium, assembly GCA_007695365.1. NCBI lineage: Bacteria > Pseudomonadati > Bacteroidota > Flavobacteriia > Flavobacteriales > Cryomorphaceae > Cryomorphaceae bacterium. Next base: position 14,444 of record REDV01000125.1, read on the forward strand.
TTGCTGAATGGTGGCGTAAATTTCCTCCTGCGCATCGTATGCCGGATTGGGAAACTCGTTCACATTCAATGCCTCGGTATAGGGCACATCGCCAAACATGGAGGTCATGGTACCGAGGCAATGGGCCATCAATATTTTGGCCACTCCGCGGTAGTGCGGCGACTGCTCTGTTGTGCTTTGCTCAATGATTACGCGAAGATTAATCATGGCTTTGCCGTACAAGTCGCTCCAGATGCGTCCCACAAAACCTTCGTCCACATTGTAGCGGTCGGTTTGTAGCTCCTGGTTGCTCACCCCTTCCATGTGGTTGGTGAAAATATTGGAATAGCGGTACACCCTTCCTGCGTATGCGTTGGCCATGGCTGTACTCACCGGCGGCATAAGGGTTTCGAGCGGAACCGCACCCGGAATGTTTGGGTTGTCGTTGATTTCGTTGAGCTTACAGCTCCAGAGAACCAGTAGAGTCAAAACGGGTATGAGAACAAACTTCTTCATGGCTTAGATGGTTACTTTGAGGTTAAAACCGAAACTGCGCGTGTTTGGGTTGTTGAAGTAGTCGCGGCCAAAGGAGTTGGCTGCTCCGGAGAGCGAAGTCTCAGGATCAATTCCGGTGTAGTTGGTAATCAAAAACAAGTTGCGTGCGGTAATGGCCAGGCTGATATCCCGAACGGGCAATTTTTTCATGAACTGCCGCGGAAAACGATACGCCAGACTCACATCGCGCATGCGGAACCAATTGATATCGCGCTCCACGTTGTATTCGCTGACACCTACCAATCCGTAGCGGCTGTAGAAGTCCTGATCGAGTCTAATTTCCTGCGTATTTACTTCTCCGGTGCTTGCTACTACTCCATCCCACACGATAAACTCCTCACGTGTATCGGTGTCGGCATGGGTTCCGTGGAAGTTCATTACCCCCCGCGTACCATTGTACATATCTCCCCCAACACGGATGTCGAGCAAAAACGTAAGATCGAAGTTTCGGTAGCTGAAGGTGTTTCGCCAACCAGCGGTAAACTTCGGGTTGGGGTCACCAATAATCTGGCGCTGGCCATCAACAATCGGGTAGCCGTTGTCATCCACCAGAATGTTTCCGTTTTCATCGCGTGCCCAGGCAGAGCCATAAAAAGCTCCAAAGGGATTACCTGCAGCCATGATGGATGATGTGGACTCCAACCCTGAGGTTGTGAGCGTTACAAAATCAATGGTTTCGGTCAATTCTTCAACCATGTTTCGCAGGCGGGTAAAGTTGATGGTTGATTCCCAACCGAGTTTTTTGGGCGAGTTGGATTCGAGAACCTGCAAAGTGAGAAGCAGTTCAATACCCTGGTTCACCACTTTTCCGATGTTTTGCAATTGACTGCTGAATCCGGAAGACGGCGGCAGCGACATTAGTTCAATCTGGTCGGTTGTGATGGCGTTGAAGTAAGTGAGGTCAACACCAATACGATTCTGGAAAAGGCGCAGGTCGGTTCCAATTTCCCAGGTGGTTGTGTTTTGGGGAATCAGTCCCACATTGCCGATCAGGGCATCGGGGTAGAATGAAAGCAATCCCTGACCATCGTTGGTTCCTACAAAAGTCATGTTGGGATTGGTTCCGTAGATAATGGGAGCTCCGTTTCCGACATTGGAGTACGAAGCGCGAAGCTTACCATAAGGCAATACTGAACTCTGGATATCCAGCATATCCGTAAACACCAGACCAACGGCGGTACTCGGATAGAAGAAGGAATTACGGTTTTCGGGCAGGTTACTCAGCCAATCGTTACGGCCGGTAAAATGTACATAAAGCCAGTTCCAGAAACTGAGGTTTAAATCGCCGTAGAGCCCCACGGCCCGCTCGCGTTGAATAAAGTCATCCACAAACTGGTTTTGCAGCGGTGTGTTGGAGAGGTCGTAAAAACCGGGGATGATGAAACCTTCACCTTCAGCGTACAGCGAATTGTTGTATTCGCTGCGGTAGTTATGGCCCGCGATAAAAGTAACGCGGAAGTTTTCACTGAAACTATGATCGAGGGTTACAAGCAGGTCGTTGTTGAATACGGTATTGGTGAAGTTGTTGTTGATGACCAATCCGCCGCCAGCGCGAAACTCACCAGAACGGCTGTCCCACCAGGCTTTGGAGGTGGTGTTGTAATGGTCTAATCCGGTACGATTGGTTACCGAAATCCAATCTTTGGGCTGATAGCTGAATTCAACGTGACCCATCATTCGGTTGGTTTGTTCGCGGTTGCGGTTTCTGTTTACCGACCAAAAGGGGTTGTCGTAGTTGGAGAAATAGGTGCGCTGGCTTCCATCGGTAAGTTCAAAGGCGGTGGGGTCATTTACCGGGTCATCGCTTCCGTTGGTAAGGTCATAAGAGGGGGGCGCCCTGAAAAGCCCCAGTGTTACACCCGAAAGGTTGCTACCACGCTGGGTGCGCTCGGCATCAACAGCGATATAGTTGGCAGCTCCTTCTGCCTTAAAGTGCTTTCCTACTTTGGTGAATCCACTCACGCGCACGCTGGTTCGGTTAAACTCGCTGTTGGGAATGATACCGGTTTGGCGCACGTCGCCCAAAGACAAAAAGTAGCCACTCACGTCATTTCCTCCCCTGAAAGAAAGGTTGTTGTTAAGGGTTACTCCTGTTTGAAAAACCCGGTTGGCATTGTCGTAGGCCTGTGCTTCGCGGTCGGTGGCAAGCGGACTGCTCTGCCCAACCAAATGACCAAATTGGCTGGAGCTGTTAGGAATACCGTTGTAGCGCATCGTGTCCAACCGAGGTCCCCACGAGAACTGTGAGGTTGGCACAAAATTACCTCCGCTTCCCTGGGCAAATCGCCTTTGAATGGGCGGCAGTTTGTTTACGCGGTCTATGAGCGTAGTGCTGCTGAAGGTCACCTCGCTGATTCCCGATTTACCTTTCTTGGTGTTGATGACCACCACTCCGTTTCCGGCCTTTACGCCGTAAAGAGCAGCAGCGGCACCACCTTTCAGTACTGAGATGCTCTCGATGTCTTCGGGGTTCAGGTCCATCACCCGGTTGGCCTGATCGGTAAAATTGGAGCCCCGGTAGCTGTTGTCAATGGGAATTCCATCAATGATGAACAGCGGTGAGTTGCTTGCAGTCCCCGATGTATTTCCGCGGATTACGATGTTGGATGATGCCCCGGGCGACCCGCTGGTTCCCGTAATCTGAACTCCCGGTACTTTGGCGTTCATGGCGCGTATCACATCGGTTTCGCGCGAGTCTGAAATCTCCTCGCTTTTAATCTCGTTTACCGCATAGCCCAGGCTGCGTTTTTCGCGGGCAATTCCAATGGCAGTAACCACCACTTCCCCCAGCAATTCGGCATCATCGCTCAGCGAAATATTGATTTCATTGCGCCCTCCTATAGGTACTACGGCCGATTTAAATCCAACAAACGAAACCAATAAGGAGTCCTGAACTGCCGACTCCGGGATAGAAAATTGAAATTGGCCGTCGAGGTCAGTAATGGTTCCGGTGGTTGTTCCTTTAAGGATGACGGTAGCGCCTATCAGTGGTTCACCATCCGAGGTTCCGGTAACTTTACCCCGAATGTTAAAGGACTGCGCATAAACCGCGTGTGCACAGAGCACCGCACAAACGCCCATTAAAAAACGAATCATGTTAAGAAGTTTGGTTGAATAAAAGTACTTGTCTCTGCGGAAAAATAAGTCCGGAGAACTAGCAATCAAAAATGGGCTGCAACCCGCGCTTGGCCGCGTTGTTGAAGAACCCGAGACAGATGCTTTTTCGTTTTTGAAGTACTTTCATAGAGGTTGGCGACAGATAGTCTCTGCAATATTCGAGAAAAATCTTGAAATTCGGCAGCGCTCATTTGGAAAAATGGAAAATTAGCTATCTTTCGGCTATGTATTACGAACGATTCGAACACTGCAAACCACTTCAGCTCAGAGGCCTACAGCCCATCTTCGACTGCTAGTTGATCCTCTGCGTTTCGTTTTTATGCCGGAAATCTTCGGCTCCTTACCCCATTTTCTTTGCTAACCCTTAATCTTTTGAACATGAAAAACGTGTACATTTTTGCATTCCTTATGGCGAGCTTTCAGCTAAGCGCGCAGGTTTACTTTTTTGATGATTTTGAGAGTGTATCTCTCGATGGCTACACCCTTTACAACCTTGACGGACTGACCCCTGACGACCCGGGTCTTGCAACCATGGCCGACAGCGCCTGGACGGTTCGGTTTATCAGCTCTCAGGGATGGGATCATGGCTATTCCGCATTTTCTGTTTCCTGGTATGTGAATGATGCCGGCCCATCTGATGACTGGCTGGTGACACCTGCCATCGAAATCGGAGAAACTGCAACCCTCAGTTGGGATGCTATGGCCATTACCTCAAGCGGTAACTTCCGCGATCGTTACCAGGTATTTATTGCCAATGAGCCTACATTGGAGGCTTTTGGGATGACTGCTCCTGTTTTTGATACCGGGCAACAGGGTGAAGAACCCACGCCTCAGTCGCGCTCGCTTAATCTCACTGACCTGGGATTCTCTAACGAAACCATCTACATTGCGTTCAGAAACTGGACACAACCTTTCGACCCTTCCCTTCCGACAGGACCCGGAAATGGTGGCAACGAGCTTTGTATTGACAACATTCTTGTGCAGGGTGAGCCTAGCAGCGTGGCGGATTTGAGCGCCAATTTCGGGAAAACCACGCTCTTCCCCAATCCGGTTTCCGGCTCCGAAATACAGTTGGAGTTTAACCTCACCGACTCAGACCGACTCACACTCCGCATTGTGGATATGACCGGTAAAGTGGTTGCCAATCGTAACCTGGGAGTGCTCCCCGCCGGTGAACAAAGAATGCTTGAGTCTGTTAACGGCTTGGTAGCTGGACAATACCTCGTGCAACTTATTGGCGAAAAAGGCAGTATAACCAAGGAACTTATTGTGCGATAACAATCTGGCAATAAGCATAGCCAAAAAACAGCATCCTGACCGGGTGCTGTTTTTTTGTGGTCTTTTTTGTGCGAAGCTTTATTTGTTCGTGGCAAGTTTTATCTTTGCAGCCCGATTTTAAGAACAGCGTTCTTTTGTATTGAAATTATGCCCAGGTGGTGAAATTGCCCCGAGTCATCTGCGCGCTGTTATGCGGCAGCGCTTGAAGCTCGGGGTCCTCGCAAAAAGATGAAATCAGAGATTTCTGTTTTTGCGGGAGTCGACACAGGGTAAACTTCGATTGAAATCGTTCTTTTGTATTGAAAATTGCCCAGGTGGTGAAATTGCCCCGAGTCATCTGCGCGCTGTTATGCGGCAGCGCT
>REDV01000126.1 GCA_007695365.1 Cryomorphaceae bacterium
CGCGCAAACAACAGCTACACTACCAAGAAACTGGTGATCAAATAAGACCACCCATATTCTTACTTCAAAAAAAGGCAGCCTTCGGGCTGCCTTTTTTTGTTCAATACTATTCGGTTGGTGTTTAGAGAATTTCTTTCACTCGTTCGGGTGGCCTCCCTACAACTGCCTTGTTTCCCCGGATTACAATCGGTCGCTCAATCAGTTTTGGGTTTTCAAGCATGATATCAATCCACTCATCGTCGTTGAAATCCTTACCGCGAAATTTCTCCTTGTACACAGCCTCGCCCTTGCGAAGCAGGGCTTCAGGCCGCATATTAAGCCTGGCCAATAGTTTTTTGAAGGTATCCACATCAGGCGTTTCGTCAAGGTAAAGTCTGATGGCGGGTTCGTGGCCTGCTTCTTTCAGAATTTCCAATGCTTCCCTGCTTTTTCGGCAACGCGGATTGTGATAAATTTCAATTTCTGACATAACAATGTTTTTTTAGCTATTGGTTTTTGCAGAGCCTTGCTGCATGAGAAAAGCTTTGAGGAAAGCATCGAGTTCACCGTTGAGCACGTCATCCACATTACTGGTTTCTTCTCCGGTACGGACGTCTTTAATAAGCTTGTAAGGGTGCAGCACGTAGTTGCGAATCTGTGAACCCCACTCGATTTTCTTTTTTCCTGCTTCAATTTCGGCCCGGGCCTCATTTTTCTTACTCAGTTCCAGTTCGTAGAGCTGAGATTTGAGAAGTTGCAAAGCCTTCTCCTTGTTCTCAAACTGAGAGCGTGTTTCAGAGTTTTCAATGACAATCCCTGTGGGCGCGTGCTTCAATCGCACGGCCGTTTCGATTTTGTTCACGGCCTGCCCTCCTGCACCACTCGAGCGGTAGGTGTCCCAGCTAATATCTGAAGGATTGATTTCAATCTGAATGGAATCGTCAACCAAAGGATATACATACACCGACACAAAGGAGGTATGGCGACGCGCGTTGGAGTCAAAAGGTGAAATGCGCACCAGGCGATGCACACCATTTTCGCCTTTGAGGTAGCCGAATGCATATTCACCGTCTATTTCGAGGGTTACCTGTTTTACCCCGGCAACCTCACCTTCCTGCATGTCGAGCTCACGCACCTTGAATCCGTTTTTATCGGCCCACATGAGGTACATGCGCATCAGCATACGCGCCCAATCACAGCTTTCCGTACCTCCGGCGCCCGCAGTAATCTGCATCACGGCACTCAGAGCATCCTCTTCGCCCGACAGCATATTTCGGAATTCGAGATCGTCCATCAGCTCGTTCAGCTTTTTCAACTGCTCTTGCAGGTCCTCTTCGGAGGCCTCACCTTCCTGGTGAAACTCGTGCAACACACGAAGGTCCTCCAGGGCATCGCGCGTAGCTACCCACGCATCCGTCCAGTTCTTTTTGGTTCGGATTTGCTTCATTATCAATTCGGCTTTTTTGGGATCGTCCCAAAAGTTGGGGTCTTCGGTGAGCTTTTCTTCTTCGCGAATCTGCTCTAGCTTGTGATCCACGTCAAAGATACCCCCTTAGCGCTTCCAGGCGCCCCGCGAAATCGCGTAAATCATCTTCGTGTAGCATGGTACAAAGGTAGTCTTTTAGGCATATTAACGTTCATTATCTGACTTCCTTCCTGCCACAAAACGCTCTACATCTACGGTAAACTCATCCGGCTCAAAGCCCTTGGATGTCAGAAAGCGGTGCAATCTTGCCCTGAGGTTCCAATCATCCTCGTGGTAGTATTGACCGCTTTTACGTTCAATATGCTTTAACAAGGTTTGGCGGTACTCTTCGGGTTCAATCTCCTCCATGGCCGCACGCAAACTATAGTTACTCACCCTATGTTGTTTGAGTCCCTGTATAATTCGGATGCGGCCCCATCCCTTGATGCGGAATTTTCCGCTGGCGTAGGCGCGGGCAAAGCGTTCTTCATTGAGGTAATTATCGGATACCAGAGCGGCCACAAACGCGTCCAGTTCCTCTCCATACCAGCCCCAGCTTCTGAGTTTCCGAACCACCTCAATGTGTGAGCGCTCCTGATAGTCGCACCAGGCGCGCATGCGGGTCAGCGTTTCTTCGCGGCTGTATTTGCGTTTTACAGACACAGCTTCGAAGATAGAACAATAAAGAGGGTGAAAAAAAATCAGATTTCAATTTCCTGCTGGGCCTCATCAAAGAATCGGTACTCCAGAAATTGAAAGGCGGTGTTTGGGCAAAACACAACAGGCAGCTTGTACTTGAAGCGCCATTTGAGCTCTGTTGAAATCATGCCCTTTTTGAAATAGGCTGCGAGAAACGGACTGCAGTGAATTTCAATGCGACGTGGCTTGCGTTCCTCGAGAATCAGTCTGAGGTTGTTTTCTATTTCATCGGGAACAAGCAGCGTGGACTCTACTTTACCTGTACCTGAGCAAGTTGGGCATTGCTCACGGGTTTCAATATTGGTTTCGGGGCGCACCCGCTGCCGGGTGATTTCCACCACACCGAATTTACTGGGTGGCAACACATTGTGCTTGGCCCGGTCAATACTCATGTACTCTTTGAGCTTTTCGTAAAGCTCTTTTTGATTGGCCCGATCCTGCATATCGATAAAATCCACCACGATAATACCCCCCATATCTCTCAGACGGAGGATTCGTGCCAGCTCTTTGGCCGATTCGAGATTGGTTTCAAGCGCATTCTGCTCCTGGTTTTTATCGACACCTTTGCGGTTACCGCTGTTCACGTCCACCACGTGCATGGCTTCAGTGTGTTCAATAATCAAATAGCCCCCACTGGGGATATTGACCTGCCGACCAAAAGAGAGCTTGATTTGCTTTTGAACGTTGTAGTACTCAAAGATGTCTGTTTTACCACGATAGAGCTTTACGATTTTCTCGTGATCGGGTGAAATTTTGCGCAGGTAGGTTTTAATTTCCTCTGCCATTTCGGGGCTGTTTACCCGAATGTTGCTGAACTCCTTGTTGAGCAGGTCGCGCAAAACAGCACTGGTTTTGTTGATCTCGCCCAGTACGCGTTTAACCGGTTTGGCCGGCATCAGATTTTTGTGAAGCTGTTTCCACCGCTCGTATGAATTATTGAGATCGGCGTCGAGTTGTGCCACCTTTTTGTTCTCGGCAACGGTGCGAATAATTACACCAAAATTCTTAGGCTTAATACTCTGCATCAAGCGCTTAAGACGAGTTCGCTCTTTGGGATCGGTGATTTTCTGCGAGATGGAAATCTTGGAGGAGAAAGGCACCAGAATGAGATACCTGCCGGCAATGGTAATTTCAGCGGTAAGTCGGGGCCCTTTGGTAGAGATAGGTTCTTTGGCTACCTGCACCAGTATATGCTGACCACCGGAGAGCTGATCCTTGATTTTGCCGTTTTTGTCAATATCCGGCTCCTGCTTGAAGTTGGCGAGGTCGGCAGAGTTGAATTTCCGGGCCTGCACCTGTTTTACCCAGGTATTCATGGAGCTGAATTGCTGCCCCAGGTCGAGGTAATGCAGGAAGGCATCTTTGGAGTAGCCCACATCTACAAAAGCAGCATTGAGGTTAGGAATAACCTTTTTCACCTTACCCAAATAGATGTCACCGACCGCGAATTCCGGATTGGTTTTTTCGCGATGTAACTCTACGAGCTGCTTATCTTCAAGGAGCGCAAGCTGCGTATCCTTGGAGTTTGCATCGATGATTAGTTCAAATGACAAGATAGCCAATGGTTAAGCGGCAAACACGCATACATATGCAGCCACTGTTGATACCAAATTGAGGGAGTACCGAAAAGGAGAAGGGCAGACAAATCCATCCGCCAACGAAGACATTACTTCTTCTTCTTGTGCCGGTTTTTACGCAGGCGCTTTTTGCGCTTGTGCGTGGCCATCTTGTGTCGTTTTCTTTTCTTACCGCTAGGCATAACTAAAATATTTTAACTGTTAACGTTTGAGTTCATCAATGAACTCCTCTACTCTTTCTTTAACAGTTGGATCTTCTACATCCTGGAGGTAACGCTCAAAGCATTCAATCGCTTTTTCCGGATTTTCGAGGGTGGCGTAGGTTTTTCCCAAATAGAAAATGGCGTCTGGAAATTTCTTCTCGGTGTCGAGTTCAACGACTTTACTAAACCGCTCTGCGGCTTTTTCGTACTGTCCTGATTGGACAGAAAAATGAGCCAGATGCCAATGCGCCTCTACCCTGTTAGGATTTTCTTCGAGAATTTCCCGAAGCATCAAAATCCCCTGCATGGGATTGCTACCATCATGCACCAGTGCTACAGCCTGATTGATTTTTTGTTCAATCGGGTCTGTTTTGCTTGCCTCCAGCTTTTTGGCTTCGAGCCGAGCTTGCTTTGGGAGGCGAGGTGCCAGTATTAAAAGAACTACTAAAAAAAGAGCAGCCAAAAGTACAACAATTTGTGTTTGCTTTTGGCTGCTCATGGATAAATCTCAAAAAAGAAGCTTACTTCTTCTTTTTCACTTTGGTACGTACTCTTTCAACAAACACTTTAGCAGGTTTGAATGCCGGAATAAAGTGCTCGGGGATGATAATAGTGGTGTTTTTCGAGATATTTCGGCCGGTTTTCTTAGCGCGCTTCTTCACGATAAAGCTACCAAAACCACGCAGGTACACGTTTTCTCCTTTTTCCAAAGAATTTTTGATAGACGACATCATGGTCTCTACGGTAGCCTGAACAGCTACTTTCTCGATTCCGGTCTTCTCAGAAATTTCACTCACCAAATCTGCTTTAGTCATAACAATTAAGCTTTAATTAGTTCACAAATGATTCGTTTCGATGGCAAATATAGAGCAAGCCTTGTAACCCGCAACATAATTTCGATTAACTTTGGATTCTAGGCACTTAAACCCTGTTTTCTTTCTACCAATGAATATAACCCCCGCCCTAAACGATTGGTATTCAAAAAATAAACGCCAACTTCCATGGCGAAACTCTCCCACACCCTACAACATCTGGCTGTCGGAAATGATTATGCAGCAAACCCGAATAGCTCAGGGCTTACCGTATTATCTCCGCTTTAAGAAGGCCTTTCCCTCCATTAAAGACCTGGCAGAGGCCGATGAGCGCGATGTAATGCAGCTTTGGCAAGGACTCGGGTACTATCGCAGAGCGCGAAATCTCCATCACGCTGCCAAACATGTGGTGCACGAATTGGGCGGGTGCTTTCCCGGCTCGTACAAAGAGCTTCTCCAACTCAAAGGCGTTGGGCCTTATTCTGCGGCAGCCATTGCATCTATATGTTACCACGAGCCCGTGCCGGTGGTGGATGGAAACGTGTTTCGTTTTCTCTCACGACTTTTCGGCATTGATACTCCTGTGGATACATCTTTTGGTAAGAAAACCTTTTATGAGCAGGCAGCAGCTATTCTAGACCATCAAAATCCGGGCGACTTTAACCAGGCCATGATGGAGTTTGGCGCCCTGGTTTGTACTCCGGCTCAACCTGAATGCGCGGAATGCCCTTTCGGTGAAGTATGTGTAGCTTACCGAACAGGCACCATTGAGCAATTTCCGGCTAAGCGCAAACGAACCAAAGCCACTCCCCTCTATCTAAATAGTTTAGTAGTGCAAACTTCACGCGGGTTGATGCTTCAACAACGACCGGAAACAGGTATCTGGGCCGGACTATACGGCTTCCCCACACTGGAGACCAGCACCCCACCAGACCATAACGCACTTTCGGATTTCTGCGGGCAATTCGGATTGCCGGAGCCGAACAAAGAAAAGCGAATTGGGCCCATTCCGCACCAACTTACACACCGAAGTATTCAGGCGCATTTCTGGGTTTTTAATGAACCTCCAATCCACGAAAAAGAGTTCATATGGGTATTGAACAGAAAAGAAATCAGCAACTTTGGCCTCCCCCGACTTTTTGAACGATTCGTTGATAAGTACATTTTCAGTACTCGTGAAAAGCCCGTACCTTCGGCAAACGAATGACGCATAAAACTAAACCAACATGGCAGGAGTAAATAAGGTAATCCTTCTCGGAAACCTGGGCGGTGACCCGGAAGTAAGAACACTTGAAAACGGAAACAAAGTAGCCAACTTCAATCTGGCTACCTCTGAAAGCTACAAAGACCGCAACAGCGGTGAGCGCATTACCCAAACAGAATGGCACAGAATCGTAATTTGGCGCGGACTGGCGGAAGTTGCTGAAAAATACCTTCACAAAGGCGATCAGATTTATGTGGAAGGAAAACTACAAACGCGTAATTACCAGGACAAAGATGGCGTGACCCGCTACACTACCGAAATTGTGGTGAACGAAATGACCATGCTCGGCAAGAGAGAAATGAGCCAGGGACCGGCTGGACAAAGCACAGAGCAAAAACCACAGTCTGCTGCGGCTACAAGCCGAAACGGACATCCTGAGCCGCAACTGCCGGAAGCCGACGAAGAAGATGACCTCCCCTTCTGAGTACCATTGTTCACGTAAACCCCGCCAGTGAAACCTCCCCCGGAAGAATCTATTTCCATTTTTCTGCTCACCATCAGCGAAACCGCCGATTGGACGCTGTTTGTGTCAGTGGGAGTACTCATGTTATTGCTGGTTTGCTCTGCATTGATTTCAGGCTCTGAGGTAGCGTACTTTTCTCTTTCACCCTCGGATATGCAAACCATTGATACAGAATCCGACGCGGCCAACCAGCGCATTTCCTCAATGTTGAGCAAGCCGTCCAAACTGCTTGCTACCATTCTGATTTGCAATAACATCATCAATATCGGCATTGTTATTCTCTCTACCTTTGTGCTGGGAAAATGGTTTCAGTTTATCGCTGACAATGCCATGCTCCAGTTTCTGGTGGAAGTGGTGATTGTAACCGCACTCCTGCTGCTCTTTGGCGAGGTGGTTCCGAAGATTTACGCAGCATCCAATGCATTGGGAGTAGCCCGTACCATGGCCCTCATGCTGAGTGTAATGAATAAATTTTTTAGTCCGTTGAGCAACATTCTGGTGCGCGGCTCGGCCAAATTACGGCGGCGCTTTGAGCAGAACACCATCGGAAACGAGGTAAGCTCGGATGAACTGGAACACGCCATTGAACTGACCCTTGACAGGGAAACCACGCGCGAAGAACAGCGCATTCTGGAGGGTATCGTGAAATTCGGAAATATTGAAGTACGCCAGATTATGCGACCCCGCACCGAAACCGTGGCCTTCGACATTAAAACCTCCTACCCGGAGCTTGTGCGCGCAATGATAGAATCGGGCCACTCGCGCTTTCCTATCTACCGAGGCTCTTTTGACGACGTGGTGGGCATACTGGTAATCAAAGACCTCATCCCCTATTCGGATCGAAGTCAGTTTAAATGGCAATCGCTCATCCGAACACCCTTTATCATTCCCGAAAACAAAAAGCTGGACGACCTGCTCAAGGAGTTTCAGGAGAAAAAGGTGCACATGGCCATTGTGGTAGATGAATACGGCGGCACCTCAGGCATCGTAACCCTTGAAGATGTGATTGAAGAAATTGTGGGCGATATTACCGACGAGTTTGACGACGACGAAGTAACCTACAGCAAATTAGACGATTTCAATTACGTTTTTGAAGGCCGCACCTTGCTGGTTGACTTGTATCGTATTCTCGATCTGGACGAAGAACCCTTTGAAGAAAACAAAGGCGAAGCAGATACACTCGCCGGATTTATCCTAGAACAGGTGGGAAAAATTCCACTGAAAAATGAGCGTATCCGTTTTCACGACTATACTTTTGTGATTGAAGCGGCTGATAAGCGGCGTATCAAAAGAGTAAAAATCACCTTGCCGCAGGAAGAAACCGAGGAAAAATGAAAAACCTGATTTGCCTGATACTGCTTGCAATGCTCGTGACCTCCTGCGGCGAAAACCCGGTACCAAAACCCAAAGGCTACTTCCGTATAGACCTACCCGAAAAAGACTACCGTGCAGTATCACCAAATTGCCCGTTTTCCTTTGAAATTCCGGCCTACTCGCGGATTCAGATGCGTTCCGACCGACCTGAAACCTGCTGGTTCAATCTCGACTTTCCGAAAAACAAGGCGCAGGTTCATTTCACCTACAAGCCCGTTGAAAACAACCTTAAAACCATGCTCGACGAAAGTCACCATCTCTCTTACGAGCATCATGTAAAGGCCCAGGACATCCAAACACGTGTGGTGGTTCGGGACAGTGCCTGTGTGTTTGGGCTTGTGTACTACCTGGAAGGGGATGTAGCCTCTCCTGTTCAGTTTTACCTTACCGACAGCACACAGCATTTTCTGCGCGGCTCGCTCTATTTCAATGTACGCATGAACAGCGACTCTCTCCGGCCAGTGATTTCATACATCAGTGAAGATATTGACCACCTGATTTCAACACTGAGCTGGAGCTCCAACCGCTGTCGGTAACAGAAGCCTTCTTCTCCTGCCTTCAGTTGCTATAAGGAGCCAAAAGCCATTCGCAACTGAAACTGCAAACGCCCCATGTAAGGGTTGTCGTCCGGTTGACCTATTCTGTAGCGGCTTCTTTGCCAGGGCCAACTAAAGTCCTCATTGTTGAAAAGCAGGTAGGAATCGCCTGCAAAAGGCGCGATGTACAGAGCCGATAAACTGAAGCGCAAATTTCTTTTCGGCGCAAAACCCACACTCAGAACAGGTGCAGCAAAAAAGTTTTCCGTGAGGTATGCCATGGACGTATTTTTAAAACCTATCTCCTGATTGAGCACCGGATACTGAGCCGCCGCGCCAATATCGGCCAGTTCTGCGTTAAAGGTCTCCACGCCTAACGTAGCTGCCAATTTCACAGACCACTTTGCCGCAAAACCAATGCTTTGGGTGAGCTGAAGCCCGAGGGACTGCTGGCTGTACATTTTGCTGAACAAACCCCCACTGTTCCATATCACCGAAAACCTGCCGTTGAGGCGGTAGTTCAACTGGTAAACCATGCCGTGCACAAAACCTGTTTGGGCGGGCAAAGTTCCCGACAACTCTTCAGGCCAGTCGGGGTCACGACCGCTGTAGTGCCGCTCCTCGCGCGTATAGTACATGCCGAAATAACCCACCTCTGATGAAATTCTACTCAGCACCCGCTCCAATGGCGTTGTAAGCCGGGCTCCCTGCACCATCCCCAGGGTGTCGCCCGCAGCGGTGCGGTTATTCAGAATCACCAGGTCTGTAAGGCGCTCGTTGAAACCCACCCTGTCCATGTGACTGATGGGCTCGTCAGTAATTTCAAAATCGTTGATGGCATAGGTGTTCTCCAGAAAAAAACGCCCGCCCCGCACCCCCGAGCTAAAGGCCGTGTTGTAGTGAATGTATTTGAGGCGGTACAGCCCGTCGAATTTAGCGTAGCCCGTTTGAAAAGTCAGGTAACTTCTTCGCGAACCAAAAGAAAGACCCTGTCCGAAAGAGTCAAAAGCTCCGCGTTGCACCTCCACATCCACTTCATAGATGGCCGTATCGGTCATGTTGATGTAGATAACACCCTTGAGATCGTTGCCCGTAAAGCGAATGGGCTGAATAGGATGCCCGTCGAAAGTTTGCATGTCAAGACTCTCAAAGGAATAATCCATCAGCCTTCTTTCATTGAGCGGCCCTCGTCTGAGCTGCACCACATCGAAGCGATGCACGTTAAACGCTCCCGCGGAGATACGCAGGTTGCTGTGCACAAAGTCGGGGAAAGTGTCAACCGTACCTTCGAGCACTGCCACGTTACCGTAATCACTTCTCCGGTGGTATCCACGCTTGTCGGCCAAGGTAATAGCTCTTGCTTCGTAAAGCGGACGGACATGGAGCGTATCGCCAAAGCCTCGTTCTACCACCTCTCCTATCAGGCGCTCATTGTGCGTCGGGTGGTTTATCGGAATCCGTGCAATTAGTCGCCGGAGCAGGTTGCGCTCATAATCCTCGGGCGTAACCACCACTTCGGCAAGTCCATGGGCAGCAGGAGCCAATAAAAAGGTATCTGTTTTACCCGCATAAACCGGAAAAGTAGCTGAGGTGTATCCCATGCTCGAAAAGCGCATCTCCACCGGATTGGGCATGCTTGCTTTTCGGCGGAAGAAAAACCTGCCGGAGGCGTTGGTAATGGTTCCCCGTCCCGGAGCTGTGGCGAGTACTGCGTGGGCATATGGCACCGGCTGCCGCGATTCGGCGTCGAGAATCACCCCCGTGTAAGCGTTTTGGCCAAAGGACAGCGACGAAACGGTGCTCAGCAGCATAAACATGAACAAGCAGGCCCCCATACGTTTCAGGCCCGGGCTCATCTTCTTAGGCCGAAAACGCAGATTTGGAAACGCTGGTTTGTGCGAGGACATGGAGCCAAAGGTAAAACAAGACTCCCACAAGTATAAGTGCAGCAAGCAGGTGTAGTGGCTGGGCAAAAGCGGGAAAGCCCGCATAATTCAAAATCACTCCCGCAAAGATTTCTACACCGAGCAGTGCCACCACAACTACAAACCAATTGCGCGGAAGTGCAGACCGCATCATCATTCTGAGCATCCAGGCGTAGGCAAGCAGCAAGAAAATAGAAAAGCTACGGTGAATGAGAAACACGGCGTCCAATCCGTCCATCACATCTTTTCGCGGACCGGCGATAAGCAAGGCATCTACCTGTTCGCGCACATTGGTACCGAGATACACCTGGGCCAGGGTGAGGAGCATCACCAGCGAAGTAACTCCCAGCAAGCGAGTGTCTGTAATTTGAAGTTCCTGCTTGCGCCGGCTTTTTCTGAATAGTACGGCCACTACCAGCAGCAACAAGGCAATGGCTCCAAACATGTGGTAGGTAATGCTGTGCGGAATGAGGTTTCCGTCCACAACGAGTTTACCCAACCATGCTACAAAACCCAGCGCAAAAAGGGCGCCGGCGCTGAGCAACCACGTTACCACATCGCTGCGAATGCGGATGGTGGCCAGCACAAAGAGCAACATAACCGGAATGCCCGACAGCGCACCAAGCAGGCGATTGATGTACTCAATCCAGGTGTGCACGGGGTTGAAAATGGTGTAGTCGTGCTTGTCGTACACGCGCCAGTTTTCCGGTGAAAACACTTCCGTGGTGGTGAATTTTTCTCTGGCAACCAGCAACTCGTCATCGCCCAGAATCATCTGGCCTTTGTTGTATGTTGTGCCGGCTTTCCACACAAGCTGATCCTCATGGGTGGGCGGAATAAAAAAACCGAAGCACTTAGGCCAATCCGGACAGCCCATTCCGGAGCCCGTCATCCGCACTACCGAACCGGCAAGAATCACGAGGTACACCATGATTAAGGACCAACGCGAAGCAAACAACATCCACCTGTCCATAGATCTACATTTCAGGGTCGGGTATTTCGGTACAAACCGCGGTTATCGCGCACCCAGTTATTGAGTTCAGAGATTATTTTTTCTGGCGATTTCTCTTTTCTCAACCTGCGCTCCAGGCGCGTTGCCGACCGATCGTCCCATTGGGCAAACAACTCAACATTGCGATAGGTTTCGCGATAGGTATTCCACCGCTCCACAAAGGTATCCCAATCGGGGGCATTGTGCAATTCGTGGCGCATGTGGGGCCAAAGCACATCCCTCATCTGGTGGTAAAACCGCTTTTTGAGCCTCACCTCTACATCGCGCTCGCCCGTGTAGGGGTTGTAGAGGTAATCGGTGTAGGCTTTTTTCATCCGAATGGGAATGCTGTCAAAAGCGTTCCATTGCGACTCCCAGGCAAGGAGTGAATCCATCTTGGTCACCACCGCAACACCCACCTCAATGGCCTGTTCGTACACGTCGGTTCTCGAAAAAAACTGAAGTTCTGATTGCAAATGCTCCTTTACCCATCGCTCGGCCACCATGGTTCCGGTCTCGCCCGTATTGCGGTAGGCATCCTCCAATTGTTGTTGGTGTTGCGTAAGCTCATCCGAAAGCTCAACGAGGGCTGCTTCGCGCATCATGTCGCGATGACCTTTATCAATGGTAGCCAGGTACACCGGAAGCTGACGGGCCAGTTCCCCTGCAAACCGGGCAAAAGCCTGGTACAGGTCAATGGAATCTACGCTGAAGGTAGCCACGGGCATCACCACAGGTGGCACATTGTGAAGTTGGGCCTCTACAAACGCCGGATTGTTGAGCTTTTCCAATAGTTTCACCATCGAAGAATCGTAGCGGTTCACGTAGATAAATTCGTGCGCTCTGCTCAGCTCGAGCAAGGAATCGAGCACGATGAGCCGGCGCCGCGACCCCTCGGCGTAGCTGATGGCGAGGTCGAGACTAGGCGTGCGGCCGCGGTTAATCAGCAGATTGCGGTAATCAAGGCGTTTGGCAATCTGGCCTTGCATGAACTGTGACAAGCTGTCGGTATCGGCGAGTGCTTTTTGTTCGCTCTTTTTTCGCGGATAGCTCAGCCTTTTGAACAAAGGGCCTTTACGACCGGGCTCAAAGTGAAATTCCGGGTGGTTCCAGCCTGCCATCGAAGCCCAGCGCCGGTATTTGTCGAACATCAACTCAGGAAAACCTCCCTGACCGTCGTTGCTGAAATCGTCTTCACCAATGGCAAAAAGCGGGTGATCAGAACCGGAGTCGAAGGCTTGCAACAACTCCGCAACATGCTGGTTGGTATAAAACTCCGTTTCCTTGCCCCGTACCACTTTACGACTTGTAAGCAAGCCGTTGCGGTAGGTGCGTTCTTCGGTTGTGCGGTGCTTATCGCCCGGAAGGAGATAGGAATACTCCCACTTTCCTTCGGCGTAACCCTGTTCATTGCATTGGCCTTTGAGTGAAAACGCACTCTTGTGAGATTTATCGTTCACCCGAAAACGACCCGCGGTTTTTCCGGCTTGAAAGGAGCATTCTATTGACAAGCCATCTTGTTGCCGTGCCGATTCGTCGAGTGAGTCGAGTGTAAAAAGCCATTTACCATCTGGAAAGCCTTTCGAGAAAGAGCCCTTCCAGGCTTTTACGTAACCGCTTAACCCAAACTCGGGTTGAATTCCGCTTCCGGGACGGATGTCATAGCTCCAATGTCCTTCATTCCACTCCCACTCACCTTCAGGCAGGTGATTTTTTACCTTTCCTCTTACGCTGTAGGTTACAAGGCTGTCGTTACTCAGGTCTCGCCAGCGCAGCTCGTAAGGCCCATTGGCCGGCAACAGGCTATCGGGCAGTGCCCCCTGAAACTGAATTTCGCCCTTCACCCCCTTCTCATCCCGAAAGGTTTTCAACTCCTGTGCCACAGCAGAAAATCCTACTCCGGCAATCATCGCATATGTCAAGACCCATTTCATCATTCGCTTCGTCTGAACATGGTGGGCATCAAGTCGTCCATATTATATGAAATACCCACCTGCAGGTTGTGATTTATATTGCCCGAAGTTGCTCCGGGAATGCTGATATACTGATGCAAATACCCTACCTGGAAGTTAAATTTCGGGCTGAACTGGTATCCGAAAGCCAGGTAAAACCTGTTTCTATCGAAAACCTCACCGGCCACCTGCTTTCCGAAGTTCACAAAAAGCTCATTGTAGCTGGCAAAGAAGAAGTGGCGCAAATAGGGCGAAATGGTGTAAAACGGTACAATGGCCTGCAACCTGTATCGCACGCGGTTTTCGAATTTGGAGTTGCGCGTATCGAGGTTATCAATAAAGCGCTGCTCCAGCCGGTAGCGGTGCTCAAGAAACAAGTTGCGCGAGCGCTGCCGCATAATGAGCTGTTGCCACGAGCGGTGTTCGCGCACGGTGAAACCCTCTACGTTCTCGCGCGAGGGGGTAGTATAAATAAAGGCGTAACCGGCCGTGGCCATGGTAGAAGGGTTGAGGTACACGTTGAGGCCTACTCTGGCCAGCGACTGCTCTACGGTTTCGCGGAGCAAATAATTGCGTAGTTGAAGCTCAGTATGAAGCCCTATTTTGTCGGAGAGCTTGTTATCGCCAAAGTACATCAACCATTGACCATAGGGGTCGGGGCGAACCTGATTCTGTGCCTGCGCAGATTGGATTAGGAGCATAAAAAAAAGGCTGCCAGCCAGCAGCAAAATCGGGGCAAATGCACGTGAGCCAAAGGGGATCATTGCGGATGTCAGCAGGTTTTGGCAAAGGTAGCCATTTGGCCACGATTAACCTCTGCAAACTCTGTGACTGCGGTAACCTTTCTCCCAAAAATACATAAGGCCGGACAAGCGTCCGGCCCTATGTAAACCAACTTACACTACTCCACCGCTTCTTGCGAAGCAGCATCTTCAATGCTTTTGTGATTGTAAAACGCCGGTGGGCCGGAAAGGTTTTGAAGCGATGCAAATTTTCTTCGCTTTGCTACCAAAAAAGATGTATCAATCCGTATTTGTGTGCTTTGCGAAATTACCGAAGCAAGCTGTTCAGCACGTCCAACAAATTGGGAATGGTGATACTTCGGGTTTCAATATGCCTCTCAGCACCTGAAGTTTTTCCCTCGGTGGATGTTCCCTGATCCTGTGGAGCGCTTTCTTCGGCGGGGATATGACGCTCAAGGCTCACCGCGCTCACGGAGTAATGACCTTTGCGAAGGTTGTTCACCGCGTTAGCCAGTTCCTGAGAGCCGAGTTTAGACTCGTCAAACTCAACCACTGCGTAATTCACATCGCGGTCTCCCTCGTAGCTGATCTCGGTGATGATGACACCATCCAGTCCGTTCAGTGCCTTTTTGATAGCGCTTCCGCAACTCAGCTCACAACCCATCCCTTCGATAGAGAGGTGGGCAAGGGATTTCGCCGGACCGTCGGTACGCACTTCACGCACAACGGGTTCAATAGTGGTTTCTGACTGCGATTGCTGACTTTGCTCGCATGACAGCGCAAGCAGTGCAAAGAATAAAAGGAAGTAATGTAAGTTTTTCATCGCTCGGGAGATTGTAATACGAGAGCAACAAAATTAAAACTTTTCTGTTCTTTGAGCGCCGAAAAAAAGGTTTTTTGGCATTCATTTTCAAGCCTTGAACCGAATTCTGAACAACCGCCACCTGGCGTGGATCATTCTGATTGTGCTGGCCCTGACCTGGGGCAGCTCATTCATCCTGATGAAAAAGGCCATGTTTAACGCTGATTTGAGCCGGCGCATGAGCAGCGAGCAGGTGGCTGCCTTACGACTGGTGATTGCCAGTGCGGTGTTTTTGCCTTTTATCCTGCACAGGGTGCGCGCCACACTCCGCAAACACTGGCTTTGGTTATTGCTCGTGGGCTTGTTGGGCAACGGCATTCCCGCTTTTCTTTTCACATCGGCGCAAACCGTGCTCGACAGTGGTGTAACCGGTATTCTCAACGCGCTCACTCCCTTGTTTACGCTGCTTATCGCTGTGGCGGTTTTCCGACAGCGCTACCTGCCGGTAAACTACGCGGGAATTTTGCTCGCGTTGGCCGGTGCCGTGATGCTCATTTCGGGCCATATCGAAGGGGTGGCGGGTGCGCCTGTCTGGGCCTATGTGCTGGTGGTGGTGGCCACCGTATTTTATGCCATGAGTGTGAACATCATCCGCAACAAGCTGGCAGAGGTTGACGCTGTACCCCTGGCCGGAATTGCCTTGCTCTTTGTAGGGCCCCTGGCGTTGGTTTACCTGGCCGCCACCGGTTTTTTTACTGCGCTGATTCACGAGCCACAGGTAAGAGCGGGTGTACCTTTTGTGGCCGTGCTGGCTGTGTTCGGCACCTCGGTTTCGCTCATTCTGTTCAACCACCTGATTAAGATCAGCAACGCTCTTTTTGCCTCATCGGTTACCTATATGATGCCGCTGGTTGCCATTTTGTGGGGCGTGGTTGACGGCGAGCGCATCGCCCTGACCGACATCCTTTTTTCGGCTGTGATTATTGGAGGTGTGTACCTTGTAAATTGGAAGAAACGGGTGCAGAACGTGGCGTAAAGCCTGGGTTGGGCGCGAATATGGCGTTTGAGCAGCGCGCACTTTATGTTTGGCGAATGTCATGCAAGTCTGCTCCGTGAGGCTTGGAATTGCAAAACAATAGCCTTACATTGCTCAAAATTAACCGCCATGAGACCAAGCATACTTCTGTTATTTGCATGTATGATTGCGACTGCTGCGTTTGGGCAGGAAGAGCCGAAAGAGTACAAAAATGAATTCGGACTGGATGCCACCGGTTTTATCAGATCCGTTCTGAATATCAACTTCGACCCGACGTTTCAAATGCCCTATACACCCACGTACTTTCTCAGCTACCGAAGAAAGTTCAAACCAGGAAACATTCGTTTTGCCATTGGTGGTGCCTACGGTCGGGAAGACGTACTTTCAATGCTTTCCAATGACACCTCCACGTTTCAAAGAAACTTCTCAGCCATCGATGTTCGGCTGGGCTGGGAGTTCACCACCGAATTAAGCAAAAGATGGCAGGCTTATTACGGTTTGGACCTGAGAGCGACTTTTACACACAATTACAACGAGCTTATTTTCTCCAGCGGTGGATACGCCAACGGAAGAGAATCACGGAATGAAATTTTGGGCCTGGCACCCCTGTTGGGTTTCAGGTTCAGGATTACCGACCGCATCAGTTTACTGGCCGAAGGCAGCTTTTCATTGAACTGGGCCAAAACCGACCGGCGCGACTTTTTTACTCCCTTAAGCGAGAGCAGCCCCGAGCTACCCGACACACAACTGCCTACGGCCCGCTCCACCTATACCTTGTTTGCGCAGCCGCTGTCCATCTTTTTTGTGTTTGACATCTGATTTTCTGACAGCTCCGTAACAGCAGCCAGAGAGGGCTTTATTACTCCAGCATTTGGAATTCAGACCCTGGCGGCGGCTGTTCTGTTTACTATTTGTCTGTGAGCTCCATTCCAGAGGTTTATACGCCTGGTTAATGCATCAACAGCGGCTTGCTCCGCTTGGTACCACAATTGATCGTCTGTTCCGCACAGGTTTGCTGTCATTTGCAGGGCCAGGTGGCTGTGATGGTCGCCGTCAACCTCTATGTGCCTTTCGAGATAGTATTTGAACATCGAAATGTTGTTCGGCAACTTTTCATGCATGTCGTTGATGATTGAAAGGAACATTCCCGGTATCAGGTCTTCACGGCCAAAAGTAAAGACTGCCGATTGTAAATGATCTTTGTTACTTCCGATCACTTTGAAGGTGAAGTCAACAAAATCGCGGGCTTCTTCGGGTGTTCCGGAAACAGCATGCGCCGCACCAAAATCGCCGGATTTTTTTAACTCAGCGATAAATTGTTCTATTGGAGACGTATCTGCTCCACACTGTTGCATGGCATCCAGGTACATTTCAAAATGGCTCTTCCGGTCGCCATTCAAGTCGAGGTCCGACTCTTCACCAACCACTATTTCATTGATGAGTTGCCTGGTGTCGGCCGAACCCTTTGGAAACCAAGGAACAGATGTGCAGGTCAAGCTGTTTTGAAGGGCCTTGAGCAAAGACATAAAATCCCATACTGCATACACGTGGTACTGCATAAAAATTTTAAGGTCCTCAATGTCTGTGATGGCCGAATACACTTGATGGTTCACAATCTCTTGCCTCAAGGGCTCAATCTTCTTTTGGATTTTTTCTATCTGCGTGTTCATTCTCGTTTATTTCCGGTGCTAACAACGGATATTTCCGTTTGTTTGATTTTTGCCGTTTTGCTGGCTACCAACAGGGCTTGACCCGGGCTGCGCAGCGGTCAAAACCCCTCACTCGGGCGTTTGTAATGCGTTCGAGACTAGTATGGCTTTATGATTTGCTTTTGCATAAAGTGGGTTCATATACGCTTCATTAAATGATGAAAAAATAAAATATTGAAACGGTAATGACTAAAAAGATAACAGTCATTCCACTACCTGCTCTGATATAATCGGCATTTCGATACCCACCCGAAGACATCAGGAAGGCATTCACCTGATGTGTGGGTAAAATAAACGAGTTGCCAGCGCAAAGAGCAGCCATTAAAACCAATGGCCTTGCATCCATATCTGCAATGCTTGCCATGCCTATGACCAGAGGCGCAAGCACTACAACAGCCCCAACATTTGTCATAAACAAGGAAAACAGCGTAGATAATACACACACCATAATAATCATAAAAATGGGTGGTAAGTCAATCACTACATGCATAACTTTTTCCGCCAAAAACAAGGCAGCACCTGTTTTTTGCATGGCTATTCCTAAAGGGATTAGTCCTGCCAGCATAAAAACCACCCTCCATTCTATGGATTCGTAAGCCTGGCTGATATTCATAACGCGCGTCAGCACCATCAGAAGAGCACCGGTTAAGAATGCCATTGAAATGGAAAATCCAAACATCGCCAATGCTATGGCAAATACAAAGCACCCGATAGCAAGCCATGTTTTGGATGTGTCTTTATCATCGAATTTTACATCCGTAAGCAAGATGACATTTTTTGAGCTTTTCAGGTGTTCAATTTCCTTCCATCTGCCGTAAATAATCAGGGTGTCACCAGAAGCTATTTCCTTATCTGAAAAGTCGCCTTCAATTCTTTCCCCTTTATTAACCAATACGACCGGCTTGGCAGCATGCTGTTTTCTGAATGCATAATCTCTGATGGTATTTCCTACCAATTCTGAGTCGGGAGGGATTATCAGCTCTGCAAAACCACTTGCTTCGGACTTAAAATCATCATAGAAATAATTGGAAGAAGAAACATCCTGTAGCTTACATTCCTCAATAAACTGTTCTATGTTTTCGCCTGTACTTAAAATAGCCAGTATTTGTCCCTCTTTGAGTTCAGTTTCCCGCCAAGGGGCAAAAATTACATCCTTGTCTGTTCTGACGCCAAGCAAGTGTATGTTATATTGTTCCTCTAAACCCGCCTCTTCAATAGTTTGTCCAACCAGGGGGCTTTCCGCAACTATTTTCACCCGTTTGATAGCATGTGGCAGGGATAATTTTTCAATCAGTTTTTCCTGCTCTGATTTTCCACTATTTTCCACTTCATCAGCAGGTAAAACTTTATCACCCAAAAACAGGAAGTAAAGAATTCCAGAAATCAATAAAACAACGCCAATAGGAGTGACACTAAACAGGTTATAAGCATCGTATCCATCATTTGTCAGCAAATCATTAACCAGAATTAAATGACCTGAACCAACCATCGTGAGCGCTCCTCCCAGTATGGCTGCATACCCAATAGGCATAATCAATGATGACATAGGTATCTTTGTTTTACGTGATACCTGTATGATGCCCGGCAGAAAAAGTGCTGCTGCACCAATGTTTTGAATCAAGCCGGAAAGTAAGCCAACGGAGGCGGAAAGCAAGCCTATCAAATTTCGCTTGCGGGTGCCTGCCTTATCGATGATAAACTGTGAGAATTTATCCATGACTCCGCTTCGGGAAATACCATTGCCTAAAATCATAACGCTGAGCATGGCAATTACAGCATTACTTGAAAAGCCTGAAAACATTTCTTGCGTATCTAATATACCCGACCAACCCAATGCCAACATACACCCAATGGCCACAATATCAATACGTACTATATCGAGAACCAGCAAGAGTACGGTTACTCCAAGAATGACTAAAACTGTAATTACTTCTTGTTCCATCAATGTTTAGTGTACTTTAAAGAATTAATCCCGTTCACTCCAATCAGACCAGCCGCCAGCATAGTTCAAAATGTTTTCAAAGCCATGGGCTGTGAGTAATGAGTACGCTACGGCAGAACGGTTCCCGCTGTTGCAATAGATAATCACTTCTTTGTTTTTGGATATTTTATCCATATTTTCATCCATATCGCCCATGAATACATTAACGGCTCCATCTATATGCCCATCGTTGTATTCAGACTTGCCTCTGATGTCAACGATTTGAACATTTTCGTCCGTCATTTTATTTTCTACCGTTGATTTATTGATTGAATCGTAGGCGCTTAGATTTCCTTTTTCAAAATCTGCAAGCTGCTGTGGAGTAATAAATCCATGAATGTTGTCCATACCAATACGCATCAATTTTCTGGTAAGGTCTTCCACTTCACTTTCGTCAGCAATCAGTACGAAATACTCTTCATAATTCAAAAACCAACCCATCCAGGAAGAAAATGAATTGTCGTTTGGAATATTTAAGGAGCCTTTCAGGAAACCATTGGCAAATTGACCTTTAGGCCTCGCGTCAATCATTTTCAAGTCCTTACGCTTGGCTTCTTCGTATGCTTCTTTCGATAGATTTTTAATTTTTGGTACTTCTGTCAAGAGTTTTCTATCCACTTTATTGAGCTCTTTCATCTTTGCAAAATAGCGTGGTGGCTCCGGTTGGTCTGCCAAAAGTTCATCGGTAAAAGCTGCTTTATCGTTCAGCTTTTGTAGTGCCCAGTTTCTGATTTTTTCATAGCCTATGGTTGACATATTTACGGCTCCCAGTGCTTTTCCACAAGCCGAGCCTGCTCCGTGTCCAGGCCAAAGCAGAATGTGATCCTCCATTTTCACAAAGTCTTTGAGTGAGTCTAAAAGGTCGTGTGCTCCTTTTTCTTGTGTACCTTTTATTCCTGCGGCTTGTTCCAGCAAGTCGGGTCTTCCTACATCGCCAACGAACACAAAATCACCGGTAAACAACATAGCCGGCTTGTCAGTGGCAGGATGGTCGGTCAATAAAAAACTCAAGTGCTCGGGTGTATGCCCGGGAGTATGTATAGCTTCAATGCTGATATTTCCTATTTTGATCACATCACCGTGCTTTACTTTGGTGTGTGGAAATTCGTATTTCCAGTCTTGGTCTCCTTCATCGGAAAGAAACATTTCTCCGCCTGTAAGGGCTGCTAATTCACGTGAACCGCATAAAAAATCCGCATGAATGTGCGTTTCCAGAATATGGGTAATCTTAAAATTGTTCTCTTTGGCAATTTTCAGATAAGTGTCCACATCTCTTTTGGGATCGATTACCGCAGCAATTCCTGCTTTTTGGCAACCAATTAAATAGCTCGCCTGAGCTAAACTTTTGTCGTAAATCAATTCAAAGTGCATAATCTATTTTGTCTTTTTAATTAAACTTATTTTTTATCCATTTCTTTTTGAAAAGCATCAACACCCTCATCCAGCGCTGATTTTAGCTGTTCGGTTTCAGCTTTTAATTCCTCTTTCTTTTCGTCAGCGGCAGCAACGTATTCCTCCAGTTTCTTGTTGAGTTCGGCTCTTTGTTTATCCATTTTTTCTTTTTGAGCTTTTGTAA
This sequence comes from Cryomorphaceae bacterium, assembly GCA_007695365.1. Lineage (NCBI taxonomy): Bacteria > Pseudomonadati > Bacteroidota > Flavobacteriia > Flavobacteriales > Cryomorphaceae > Cryomorphaceae bacterium. Next base: position 21,088 of record REDV01000126.1, read on the forward strand.
GCATCCCCTAAACAGGAGCAGTTGTAATGATAGTGATTTCTTTTAACGGCAGATCGTCCCACAACCCCCTTCATTTCATCGGTGAAGCAGCCCAAAGCTTTGGTTTGCTCAAAGATGCAGAAAAAATGCGTGCTACGCAAAATGTGTTGAAAAACCTTTTGTAGCCAGTTGTAAGGCGGATGTAAAACCATTCTCGCCATAATCCAGCCGAAAGCCAAAGGTATCCAGCGGTAGGCTATCGACAAAGGCATCGATGA
>REDV01000127.1 GCA_007695365.1 Cryomorphaceae bacterium
CGCCGGGCACCGGCTATGATGGGCAGCTATCCGACTTTGCCCACAACGCCATTGCCGGTGTAAATGGCGAGTTGGAGTTTTTTATTGTGGACGGCGTTATTTACGATCAAGACGGTTACCTGATTTCATACATGCGGGTAAATGAGGGTGCCTCAGGCGCTCCTCACGCTGTTAAGGGTAATGCAGGTGTGTGCGTAGTACCAGATCCTGGAAATTGCTTTCGTTACTACATATTTTCCAACCGAATAGATCAGGCATTCCCTGTAGGGGCCTATACCATATTGGATATGGAATTGCCAAGCACAGTTCCTGGCAATGAAGATAGATTAGGGGCGCTGGTTTTTGGGGATTGGGATAATGACGGTAACTGTAAGTATCTGCTGAACCTTGGACTGCCCAACGGAGCAGGTGGCAATCTTCAACCGTCAAATAAACAGGATTGGTTTTTTGCCGCTACGGATGTCAATGAAAACAATGAAAGATTTGTTTTTGCCCAGACTGGCGACGGTATTTGGAAGCTGGTAATTGATGAAAACGGAATCTATGCCTCACCTAATGATCCGATTGTTATGTCTGAACTCTTTCCGACTTATCCATCTCAGAGTTGGGGCGGATTGCGCCATGAGTTGGAAATTATTCGTTTAGAGAACGGTAATTATCGCCTTGGATTGACTTATCCCGGCAATTCAGCGCAAACACCTTATATCGTGGCTGTTCTGGAACTTGACAGCAACGGTGAGTACATCAATAACTCCGGGTTCATCTACCCGTTAACGACGAGCTCAAGTAGTTTCCCGATTGTGAAAGGATTAGAGTTTTCACCTTCGGGCAGGTACCTGTTCTTTACGCATCATGAAGTCAACTCTTCGCAACCTGCCGTTCAATACATAGATTATGACCTGCAACAAGTTTTTGATTTGAACGTGCCTAACCGATTGGATTTTCAGTACTCTCACATTGAAATGGGAATAGACAACAGGCTCTATTTTGCCTATTCAAACGGACTGGCAGCGCTTGACAGCGTAGAGACACCGGATGTTGCCAATTGGATCCCCAATGCATTGGTATTTTCTAATCCCGCCTCATATGCAGGTTATACGTCAGGTACCAATTACAAAGCCTACACACTTCCCGACCAGATTGATGGAATGGATTATTCGTTTTTTCCTTACTATCCGCACCTTGATGTAACGGTTTCAACCACACAAACCTGGACTCCGGGCAATAACCCTTTATCTAACGACACATCTCTGGTAAGAATTAGGGAAGAGCTGCGTATTACTTCAGGAGCCACCCTCACCATTAAGAACATGCGCTTTGAATTCTATGAAAATGCGCGTGTAATCATTGAGCCCGGAGGAAGGCTAAACCTGGACAGCACCATATTTACTTCGGGGCCTTGTCATAGCGATATGTGGCTCGGCGTTGAAGTCTGGGGCAACCCCGGTGCTGCTCAGCTCCCCTTTTCCAACCAAGGCTACCTGCACATGACCAACAACAGCGTGATAGAGCATGCTTATATTGGTGCCTTGGCCAGCCGCCGGGCTAATGAATTTGGCCTTTTGGATATGGAGGGTGGTGTTATTCGGGCATACAACAGCAGGTTTAGAAATAACCGTGTAGGTGTGCACCTTCGAGACTACTTGTGGACCAACAGCACAGGAAGCATTGATCCCAACAGATCGTATTTCGAAAACTGCGATTTTCTAACCAACAGCCTGCTTAACAGGCCAACCGTCTTTCCCATGTACCACACGCACCTTCAGCGGGTAGCTGGTGTTAATCACCGCAATTGCTCCTGGCGCAATACCGCCTCATTCGATGATCTCGAAATTTTACAACGAGGTGTAGGGATTTTTGCATTTCACTCTACTTTCAGAGCAACCGGTCAGAATGAACCTTATGAGGCAGCTCACGATACACTCCCTGTTTCTGATAATGTTCACCAGTGTTTTTACCGGCTTAACGGAGGTGTGGTCACAATGGGTCAGCCCAATCATTTTTTCACGGTGAGTAATATGGAGTTTCAAGACAATCGAATTGGCGCAATGGTATTGGGCAACAGCTATGAAACCATCACGTTCAACAACTTCAAAGTACCCGAAACAAGTGATGATTACCCGGGCAACAACTATGGTGCATATCTGATGAACAGTTATTTGTTTACCGTTGAAGAAAACCACTTTTTTGGTGACGTTCAAAACACCGCGATTGCCGGGTTGGTTGTAGACAACAGCTGCCCGGATGATGCTGAAGACAGCGATGACATTCTGCTTGAAAATGAAGTTTATCGGAACACGTTTTCAAACCTTGGAATTGGACTTTTAGTCTTGAATGACAACCGAGACCAAAACAGTGAAGTGGGTTTGCAAGCACGTTGCAATGTGTTTGAATCTAATTACTACGCAGATATTTCGCTGGCAGATTACTCAGAATGGAGAAACAATCAGGGTGAGCTCAATCCCCCCGAAGCAGCAACCAACAATCTGTTTTCTCAAGGTACTTTTAACTGTGCGGGCATTTATCGCGATGTTTTTGTATCCGACCTCTACGGAGCCAATCAATCACCCAACGCCCTCACGATTGATTACCATACTTTTGAAAATCCGGATGTAACCAAACCATGGGCGCACAGTTTAAACCCTGACCCTCAGTGCGCGCAACCCTCGCTCATTCTGTACGATGTAATCAGCGGTACATTGGATTACGAAACCCACTGCCGCTCCAATTTCAATGTTGGTGGCGGCGGCAAATATGGGTTGGCAAGCATTCAGGAAAAACAATTGCTGGCCGAACAAAACCTCGCCTCGGCAAAGCTGCTGTACGATGCAACCATTGATGGCGGTGACACAGAGGATATCATCCATCTGTTGCAAAATATCTTAAATGAAGAATCGGCATACCTCCGTGACTTACTGATGGCCCGTTACCCGCTGAGCAGAGATGCGCTCATGGCAGCCATTGATGCCGCCGCATCTTTTGACCCATGGCACCTCACGCAGGTGTTGATTGCCAACTCGCGCCTGCCGGGTGATGTTTATGCCTTCTTAAAAGACAACCAAATTCTATCACCGTTTTTCATGCAGTTTGTGGATGATGCTCAGCTCAACGGAAATGTAAGTCTGGCGCGCTTGCTCGATTCTGAGATTTCCTTGCGTAGCTACGAAAAATCTCAGGCTGAACGCGATTTACATCGTTACTTTTTGCATCACGCCGATTCATTGGATGCCACGGAATGGAATACTTACTTAAACAGTCGCTCAGAAACGTATTACAAGCTTTACCGTTTGGGGCAGCATCTGGATTTGGGTCAAACCGGTGCTGCTGAAAATCTTCTTGATTCGTTGCCCATAAACAGTGAGAAAAAGGATTGGTTACAGTTCAAAATTAATCTCGCCAACGCCGATACGGTTACAGAGGGAGATTTTGATACAGCCTGGGATCACTTTTACAACAATACGCCTGCACGAGGCGACGTTTGGGGGTGGCTCACAGCGCATGGCCAGCTTGATTCCATCCCACCCATCCCTGAGGTAGTGACCTTAAGAAGGCAGTCCGCAAACAAGCACGTTGACAATAAACCCGAACGCTACCTCCAGGCGTGGCCCAACCCCACCAAAGACCGCGTGGTGCTCACCTACCCCAAAGAGGCCGAGGGGCTGGGCATGGTGCAAATCTTTAACCTTGATGGTCAGCTTATACGCGAGTTTGCCGCCAGCGATGCAGGTTTCCAGGAAATCTACGTTACCGGATGGCCCGCAGG
>REDV01000128.1 GCA_007695365.1 Cryomorphaceae bacterium
AAAAGACTTTGATATGAACTGCTCAATTTGCCCTGTAGTTACTGTTTGATGCCGGAAGGTTTCATTCATGCCCCGCAGCATATCGCGCCAGCGGTCGTCATCGTCGAGCACCTGCCTGAGTGTGTGCAGCATATTGGCGCCTTTGTAATACATATCGCCCGATCCTTCGTGGTTAACTCCATACTGGCCAATGATGGGCTTGTCGTTGAGCACATTGGCCCGGGTACCGGTAACGTATTCAGAACCGGCGTCTTTACCGTAGTGAAATTCCACAAACAGGGCTTCAGAGTAGGCGGTAAAAGATTCGTGAATCCACATATCGGCAATGTCGCGGTAGGTGATGTTGTTGGCAAACCACTCGTGTCCGCTTTCGTGCACAATGATAAAATCAAACTTCATTCCCCATCCACTGCGGCTCAGGTCCATGCCCATGTAGCCATAGGTAAAATTGTTGCCGTAGGTTACCGAGCTTTGGTGCTCCATGCCAAGGTAGGGAGCCTGCACCAGTTTATAGCCGTCGTTGTAAAAGGGGTATGGGCCAAACCAGTGTTCAAAGGCCGCCATGGTTCGGGTAGCCTCTTTGGGAAAATAGTCTTTGGCGCGCTTAAAATCCTGGCGCAGCACCCAAAAGTCGAGGCTCAAGGAGCCTTTTTCACCGGGAAAAGTATCGGAGAAATGCACGAAGTCGCCAATGTTAATGTTTACACCGTAATTGTTGATGGGATTCTGCACGGCCCAGTGAAAGGTCTGGCTGCTGTCGGCGTGTATTTCTATGCGGCGAAGCCTGCCGTTGGAAACGTTGGTAAGCCCGGGCGGTACGCGCACGCTGATGAGCATGCTGTCGGGCTCGTCGTACATATGGTCTTTGTTGGGCCACCAGACACTCGCACCAATTCCCTGACAGGATGAAGCCACAAAAGGATTGCCTGCTTTGTCTTTCTTCCAGCTAATGCCGCCGTCCCACGGAGGCATACGCGCAATACGGGGTTTACCACCATAGTACACGGTCACCTGGTCGGTGCTGCCTGCAAGGGGTTCGTCGGCGATGTCAATAAACCACGCGTTTCCGTCGCGCGTGGCTAGCAGGCGTTTGCCGTTTTGCATGACGCTGTCTATGCGCAACGGTAACTGCAAGTCTATCTGCATACGGTTGTGGGGCTTCAGCACACGGTAGGTGATGGTATTGCTTCCGGTGATGGTACTGTCATCAGGGTTGACAAAAATATGGAGGTGATAATGCTGCAAATCCCACCACGCGCGCTCAGGCGTGATGGTGCCGCGAAGAGTATCTTGTCGTGTAAAGGAAGATCGCTGAGCATTAGCCTCTGCGAGTGCAAACAGGCAAACCAGCGAAACAATCAAAATGCGCATGGCCAAAAGTAACCAAATAATATGCCGCTTGATGATGCGCGGTGTCCTCACTTCGAACCAAAAAACGTGTGCAAGACATTTTTCCTCCTCCTGAAGATCGTTTTGTGCATTTGCTAAAAACCCCTACCAATCAAGGTAAGAGACGTATTGAAACGTTTACATACGGTTATATGCGGATGCAAGCACTTACGATACGACTTGACTAACCGCGAATACCGGACTTTGCAGTGTCAATCGATTGCGACATCAAGATTTCATTCATTCACAAACACTCAAAATTCATACGTCATGCAAAACTTAAAGAACAACGTGCAACTGATCGGACACCTGGGCATTGACCCGGAAGTAAAAACCTTTGGAGAGAACAAGCGCATGGTGCGTTTGTCGCTCGCTACCAACAGCAAGTACCGCAATTCACGCGGCGAAACCGTTGAAGACACGCAGTGGCATAGTGTGATTGCGTGGGGCAAAACCGCCGAAATTGCCGAAAAGTTCCTCAAGAAAGGACAGGAAGTAGCCTTGCGCGGCAAGCTTCAAACCCGCCAGTACGACGACGCCGACGGCAACCGCCGCTACCTCACCGAAGTGGTGTGCAACGAGCTGGTGATGCTCGGCCGCAAGAGCGCTTGATGGCGAGAGTTTCACGCAGAAACACCCCCAACCCGGTTTTCGGGAAGGGGGTGTTTTTATTATTCAGCTCTCTGGTAAGGCTAGTACTTTACAAAGCGGTGGTTGCTCACCTCGTTGTTGCGCTCAATCTGCAGGATATACATACCCGAAATAAGCGGCGACACATCCAGCATCTGTCCGGTCATACCCTTGTGCAGCACCACTTTTCCACTGAGATCAAACACGCGCACAAACAGGTTTTCATCGGGATTGGGCGATACGATATTCAGGAAATTGTTGGTGGGGTTTGGAAAAATACGGAAAGAATCCGGCGTTGCCATCTCCTCCACCTCTGTGCTGATGTCTTCCTCAATCATGGTAATGGTGGTGTTGATGTCGGGAAACTCTACCTCGGTGGTAATACCCGAAGGCCAGCAGATGGAGATTTTTTCGATCTCGGTATCCTGTCCGATTCCGAAGTGCGTGGTCAATGAACTGGCAAATTTAAAGCCATCGCCTGCGCGCACATCGCGCATTTGTGTACCGAGCGCGCTGGTAACTTCCACACGAGCTCCGATTCCTCCTGAGTTGCTCACTGTTCCCACGGTGATGATTTTAATCCAGTTGTTGCTGTTTCCATTGTTGTAGTAGATTCCGTTGGAGCGCACAATGTCGAGAAACCCGTCGTTGTTCATATCGCCCACAGCTCCATTGGCCACGTTTACCGGCGCCTGCGTAAAGGTAAAGTCGCCGTTGTTGAGCCACACCCAGTTTCCGGCACCCATGATATCGGCGTAGCCATCATTGTTGAAGTCGTGGGTTATCCATTCGATGCTGGTGGAGTTGAAGGTATCAAAGCCCGAGCCTTCGGTGACATCGGTAAAGGTTCCGTCGCCGTTGTTCATCATCAGCTTGTGGCCACCGGCAGAAAACGAGCTGGCTCCCACAAACACGTCGAGATATCCGTCATTGTTGAAATCGGCCCATGCCGACGACCAGGTCTGGATGCCATCGGCCAAGCCAATTTCCTCAGCCACTTCGGTAAAGGTGCCGTCGCCGTTGTTGCGGTGCATTTGGTTAACACTGGCCGGTGACCCCGCTCCTTTGCACTTGGCGATAAAAAGGTCGGGCAGGCAGTCGTTGTCGTAATCTACAAAAATGGACCCGTAGTTACCTCCGTTGGGGGTGTCGCCCATGCCGCCCTGGTTAAAGGTGAGGTTTCCTTCGCCGTCGTTGATGTAGAATACGTTGGGAGCTACATCGTGGCACATAAAGGCATCGAGGTGGCCATCGTTGTTGATATCCACCATGTTTCCGCGCTGACTAAACACGTACTGCGGAAACTCCGTAGGCGTATAGCCGGTACCGTCTTCGTTGGCAAAGAGGAATGCCACTCCCTGTCCGTTTCCATACATAAGGTCATTGTATCCGTTTCCGTCAATGTCGCCGGCGGTAAGGCTCCAGCTTGCGGTAAATTGAACGGGGCCGGTTTCGTGGTCTACCGTTTCAAAGGTGCCGTCGGGCTGCTGATAGCTGATGCGAATCTCAGTGCTGCTGGTTGAAACCACATCATCGAGGAAATCGCCGTTCATATCTACCGCTCCTACCGAAGCACCAATGGTTGAAAGCGACATAAAGGTGAATCCCATCGGGGTTTGCCCGGGGTCGTTTTCAATAATCTGAAAGTCGAATCCGGCAGACGTCCATCGGTTATCAAAAGAGATGTAATACACCACATCGGCTTCGGCTTCAAATGTGAGCAGTGATGTAAGCCCCGATCCGCCGTCATCGTCGCCGGCCACACACTCTAGCTCACCGCACAATCCGGTATGCACGTGCAAGCGGGTATCCACACCACCTGTACCAGGCAGGTCGGTGGTTACGGTCACGCTTTTGTCTTCGGGGGTGGTGTAAAGGTACCACATACCAGCTGTGGATCCTCCTCCTCCCGTGGCGCACACAGGCAGCGGAACTTCAGATCCGTTTACTTCGGGCACCGTGTAGAGGCCTTCGGTAACGGGCATGGCATCGGCGCACGAGTCCTGGGCAATCATCGCCGCTGCAGGAGCACATAAAAGGGTAATGAGTAGTAATTTCTTCATGATTGGGTTTTTAAGATGGTTAATCGCAGTTGATGGTGAGTGAGTTAATGTATTCGGTAATCAATTCGAGACCTTCCTCGTGCACCACAGTGCGGCCGAGGAGTGGCATCCGGAAATTTTCCTCATTGGTTCCCAGACGGTAGTGCAACACCGATTTGGTGGTGTTACCGGGCGACAGGATATGCGTGTGCTGTGGCTCAACCGCTTCTTCGGGCTCCACGCAAACGCCGTGGTTTTCGAGAATGTCAGACTCGTCCCACGCCAGGCGAATGGCGCGGTAGTCGCAGTGCCCTCCGTCGGTATGGCAGTGGGCACAGTTCATGTCGAGGTAAGCGCGCACGCGGTTTTGGAGGCTTTCATTCACATCGTCCCAGGCAGCTACCGCGCCGATATTGGCAGGCACATTGCCGCCTAAGTAACCTTCTTCCTGCCAGCGCATCAACTGGTTGGCCACTCCCTGATCGTATGCGTAGTTTTTGTTGAGCTGCCGGGGCTTGGTGCCGATGGGCATGGCCTGCTCGTAGGATTTGTGGCAGGTAAAGCACTCCAGTTCATTAGGAATGCGGTACACCACCTCGCGCATCTGGTTGTTATCGTCCATCCATTGCAGGGGCACGTTGCTGCCGTTGTTGTCGAGCAGTGCCTCGGTTTGCGCTTCGTTCCACACGTAGTTCGCAAACTCCCACGACCCGTTTCTGCGGAACATCAGTCGGGTTTCCAGAATGCGTGTTTCGTTATTGGGAAGCACGTTGTTGTAGTAGAAAGTCTTAATCAGCACGGTGCCGTTGGGGAAAGCCAGCGGTGCATTGTCGGCCACGTACTGTGCCGACGCCCCCTGGGGCATCCATACAAAGCGTTTTTTCTCGGCGTAATCAGAAAAGAGCGGAGTAATCACATCGTAGGGCAGCACACCCTGGTTGGGGTTCAACTCGTGCATATCACCTGTAAAAAAGGCGTAATCTGCCAGGTTTGGGTAAGGCACTTCGTTGATATCGAACACCACAGCGCCCTCAACCGGTGGCGGAGGTGGCGGCGATGGTGACGGCGTTCCCGGATCTTCAGGTTTTTCCTTTTTGCAGGCCCATGCTACGAGCAGTAGCAGGACCATTACAACAAAAGTGCGGTTCATTCTTGCAGGCATCAATGACCAAAGTTAGCAAAAACCAACCTTGTTGCCTGCATGACGACCAAAAGCCCCTGGCGTTGTTTGGAATGATTGCCGTTTCAAACGGCTTTCTCAAACATCCTCGTTGCAATCGAGGACGAGATGGGGATGAGAAGTAGTGTAAGCGGAGCTTACATCATTAAATACCACGAAGCAGAGCTTCGCGGGCACTGGGGGATAAGGTTTTGGCACCGATACTTGAGGCGCAGACGGGCCAGTATGGACTACCATCACAAGCAGAGGCCAAAGCCTGCATCGCATCCTAAAGCCGCACGTGATTGTCAAGCCGCGCTAGCCATGGTTTTCATCAGAGGTCGATCTGAAAATATCCAGATACTCCTTGAAAAGGTACACCCGGTTACGTTGTGAACCGGTGACCTCCTGGAGAATTTTGGCTTTCTCCAAATCTGCAATCAACTTGTACGCGCTGACATTTGACTTGCCAATGACACGCATCACATCCGCTACGTCCACAATGGGCCGGCGATACATGTGTTGAATAAGGTCATGTGCATCTGCTGCCCTCTTGCCCAAAAATTTAAGCCGTTCATCCATTGACTTTTGAAGACGCAAAATATCATCGAATGTGCGAACACCCTGTTTTGCCGTTTCAATTACGCCGGTCAGAAAAAACTTAAACCACTGATTCAGTTCATGGTGGGTTCGTACACGCATCAGATTGTCGTAGTACAACTGGCGATGTCGCTCAAAAAAATCAGACAGGTAAAGAATGGGGCGCTTAAGCAAGCCCTTACTCACCAGGTATAGCGGAATAAGCAGTCGCCCCACCCGTCCGTTCCCATCCAAAAACGGGTGAATCGTTTCGAACTGGTAATGAATGAGCCCTATTTTCAGCAAATCGGGCAAGGGATTTTCGTTGTCATTGGCCAGTTTTTCCATGTCTCCCATTAGCTTACTCACCTCTGTATGTGGCGGTGGAATAAAGACTGCATCGTTTATAGTAGCGCCCCCAATCCAGTTTTGACTACCTCTGAAAGCGCCCGGTAGTTTGTGCTCACCGCGTACGCCAGACATCAATGCTTTGTGCGTTTGTTTTATCAAGCGCGAAGAAAACGGCAGTTGGTCGAGTCGGGCTGCAGCTTCATTCATGGCCCGAATGTAGTTTTGTACTTCCTGCCAATCATCACGTAACCCCGGAGCGATGTCCTGCTCTGCCATAAAGGCCTCCTCCACTTTAGTTTGCGTCCCTTCAATACGCGAGCTTTGAGTGGCCTCCTTGGCCACATGCATGCTGATATACAGGTCAATATTCACGTACTCCGAATACATATCCAGGCGCCCAAGCTGTCTATCTGCCTGACTCAACAATCGCAGCACTTCCATGTCGTCGATGTGCCAGCTACGGTTTATCATCATGGGTATAAAGGCCTTGTAATAGCCTTGACTCACATAGGTTCCTGACTTAAATTTTTTCATTTCGGTTTAACTAAGATGGTGCCAAGTTAAGAAATAAGACGATAACCTTAAATAAAAGGTGGCTTAGTTAAGTTTTTAGCCATTTTCTTAACTAAAGGGTTGTGCTGATTAAGGTGAGACTTGAGTCAATATGGTGATGAGATGAATATACAATTTGATAACCTGACAATTAGCCGATTAGATCATAAACCTTGCACGGATGCCGAAGCCTGCATTACAACTTGATGAAACGCGATGCAACCCTGAGCTAGTGTGGGGGTAAGCAGTGAAATCGGCCAGGAACGCTACTCCTTCCAGAGGAATCCATGTAAAACCTGTGGTTGCTCCAAACGATACTGGTCAAAGTACACTACTTTTCTTTTTTCATTTCCGTACCAAACATAAAACATTGTCAAAACTCCGGATTCAAACTGTGTAAGAGCTGGGTCGGGATTTTTGTAAGATGGTCCACTTCCGATTCTCTCATATAGCACTTCTTCTCCGTTTGGCCCGGTAAGTTGTTCAAGATAGGAGTACACGTTACTCGGAACCATTCCGCCTCCCACCTTAATGGGCAGCTTTTCCTTTAGTCCGTACTTCTTATTCCCGGCAGGCTCCGGACGCACTCCATCCTGACACACACATACAACCGAATTCAACACCATCAATGCGATTATCAATACTTTCATATCTTCCTTCTTTTACACAGCACCTAATTCATTTTTACATGGCCATCAAAACAACGATTTCAAGCCACAAATAGTCGAAGGCACGCGATGCAATTGCGCGTTAGTTTGCGAATGATTGCCGTTGCAAGCGGGTTTCTCACACGTCCTCGTTGCAAACGAGGACGAGGAGGGGGGGGGTATGGTGGAACGCGAAAGGACTGACTACGTCGGATTTCATTTCGCGCACCAGCGGGGGCTTTGGATGATGCGGCGCATGATATTGATGGCTGAATCGTGCCCGTCGAAAAGTGAGGCCGCAGTTACTACTCTGATTTTATGCTTGGGTTGATAAGGTTTGGCTTCGGTCATCTGTTCGGAATTTTTGTCCTGAAAATCGTCTGATGCGGTTGGCAAAATTAAGGTTTTAACCCCGACCCCTTGAGAAGTGTTCTCATCATGCAAAACAGCTTAAATTTCCTGATCAAAATCATAGTCTTAGCTGACATCCATCATGTTATGAAAATAGCAAGTTAACCACCTTTGACTCATTAACTTGAAAAATGAAGAAATCGTGAAAAACTACTTGTTTGCCTTGCTATTTTTGACAGGTCTCACCGGAACTTTATTGGGTCAGGGATTCGATGTAGAACCAGAGCCTGCTGCCATGCACTTAACGCGTGTATATCACAACATTGTTGCTCTAGACGACGGGCGGGTTGTAGTTGTTGGTGGACATACGCAAGGGTTTCAGCTTACCTCAACGGCTGAAATCTACGACCCCGAAACAGATTCATGGGAATTGCACCAAACTCCGCACCCGCATGACAATTCGGGGTTTGCAAAACTCCCTGACGGCAGATACATGTATTTTGGTGGATTTAGCGGTGTATCCGGCACGGGTCGCACCAACACTACAACTATCTACGATCCCGCCGACGACAGTTTTACATCGGGCCCTACCATGGTTCATGCACGTGCATCAAACAATGCCGTGACTCTCAGCGATGGCAGAATCCTGATTGTGGGCAGTTGGTTTGTTGCCGGTGACGATGGAGAGTCTGAGGTGTATGACCCAACCACAGCAACCTTTACACCCGTTGGTATACCCTATTACAATAGGAGTCACGCTCCAGTATTTCCAATGGCCGACGGCGGGGCGTTGCTCATATCCGGTTACAATCAGGGAGCCAGCGTAAAGTACTACAACGTTGTAGAATTTAACGGCGCAGACCACACTTTTACCGAAGTGCAGGAATCTATTTTTGATGATGGCCAACAATGGTTCACTCAGTGGAGCCCAAATTTCAGAGATGTAAATGAGTACCGCATGTCTGATGGCAGGTTTGCCATTCTAACCTACCGGGAATACGACTGGTCAAACCGGGAGTACGCCATTGGTCTGATTGACCCGGTTACCAAAACCATCGAAAAACTGGAGCTCCAGAGCGAAATTCCTGATTACACTGGATCCATGTTTTCATGGGCAACACAATTTAACCCCGTAGTAGACTCTGAAAACGATATTATGTATCTGTTTTCAACCCGCACGAGTGATAACATGTTTCAGGTACGACTGATAACTGTGGATCTTCAAACCGGTGAGGTAGATATCCCTGAGGGCTCCCACAGTTTTGGCTACATCTTTAGTCTCTCTTCCAATGTTTGGTTGAACAACAAAATCTTTGCAACCGGCGGTTCTGTTGCGGGCGATAATTTTGGCCTAACAGATCTGTGCCAATCCATTGTTCCCACTTCAACTGTGTCTGTTGAGGAGCTGAGTACTTTTATACCAGCCCTGTATCCAAACCCTGTTCGTCAGGGTGGAACGCTGTTTCTCGACCTGGATGACAACGCAATCCGACAGTGGCAAGTTTTTGATACATCCGGAAGGTTAGTGATGGAGGGCGACATGAATGCTGCCACAGGACAAGCAACTCTGAACATTGCCAGTCTGACTTCAGGACTGTATCTGCTTAGCTTCCATCACTCGCGAGGTGTCGGTTCGGTAAGGTTTGTGGTTGAGTAGTTTGTACTGGGAAGAGGAACTCATTTTAACCCAATCTAAGCTATAAGCAGAGTGCTAAGATCCAATCTACCTGCCGGACCGGCAGGTAGATTTACATTAGTTAGGGCAGACCCGCTGCCTGCCAGACAGACCCGTCTGCCCGTCCTAAAGAACTTACAGTGGCTGACGGGAAGAATTACTTTTACTCTAATGCGCAGCGAACTGTACAAAGATTGATTCTCTATCAAATTTACAATTGGCCGGAGCCTGAAAAAGGTTCGCAAAGGTAAGGTTTTGGGAGGATTCAGACTCCCGTATTAGGAAGTCTTCTTTTTTGTTGGTTCACAGGTGGAACGCGAAAGAATTGACTTCGTCGAATGTCATTTCGCGCACCAGCGGGGGGTGTCAAAGAGTGATGGTGCTTTCATTTGTTTTATATTTTAATTACGTTACTAAGTTACAATTTTATGTCGTCAGCTTTTTGATTTGCACCGTCGTCCTACCATTACTGCTAACGGCAGCTCGTCCCACAACCCCCATCATTCCATCGGTTATGTGGCCCAACGCTTTGATTTGCCCAAAGATGCAGAAAATATGGGTGCGATGCAAAAGGTGTTGAAAAAACCGTTGTTTGGAGCCTGACCCAGGCGCATTCGTAACGCATTCGAGACAATTTTGCAAAATGCGTATGGTTCGATGTAACCCCGCACCAGTGTGGGTTTCGGCACCTCCCAAATACCGGGCATCAACAACAAACAACAACATTGAAAAACCATAGACTTTAGCGCTGAAAGCCAGCACGGTTGGTTCAACAGGGGCTCAAACCGCAGTTAGGTTCCTGAGCGTGCCGAAGGACTGCAACTGCGTTTGAGCCTTAGATGTTAGCGGTCGTTCTTCTTTCTTCGTCACAGGTCAAGCAGTCCGAATGTTTCATTGTATGGTGTGTTCAAGTCAATGAATTGAAATTTCGGTGCAGTTTCTTGTCTAAGTATGTTGTAGATTTTCAAACTTTCACCGTCAGATGAAAGGTAAAATTCTATGGATTTTTCACAGTCGGCTTGTGCAAACAGTTTTGTGTCGTTCGGAATGATATTTCTATTTGCAACATCTATTTTTCCTTTTCTCTTTGCGTTGAACGCAATTTTCGCAAATTCTCCTGTTCGTTTTGAATGGTCTAAATTGAATGGAACTATTTGTAAGTTTCTCAAAGGAAGCTCGTGAACATCACCCCCCACACAATATTCCGCAATGGTGATTGTAGAAATCATCATTGTAATTTCCTTCTGTAAAAAGTATCGAAAATATCCGTCAGCGTTTTTGAACAACGGGTCACTCTCATTTAGAAAGCGAATAAAGAAACTGGTATCAAGTAAAACAGCTTTATGCGTCATATCCACCCCTTATTTCTTTTAACCATTTGTCGGGGTCTATGCTACCAAGCCAAGATTTTTTTGCTTTGTCCCGAAGTGCCTTTAAATAAATCTCGTCATATTTTGGTTGGTAGTCAACCAACTCTATAAACTTTAATGTTGATGTGTCAATTTCTCCTGTTTCCGAGTGTTGCTTGCCTGTCGCTCTGATTCCAAATGTCTTGTAAAGTAAGTTTTCGTCATATTGCTCCAGAAAGCTAATTGGTGTCTGTATTCTTACTGTTCCGAGTTCTTCAGTAAAAACGTGGATATTAGCTTTGTCCTTACCACCTGCATTTGTAACCTTGCCATAAAAGTAAAATTCAGCGTCAGCCCAAATTGCTTTTGTTCTGTAATATCTTGTTGTTTTATCAACTCGCACTTCGTTTGTGTTGTCGAGAGATGTTTTGATGCTAAAAACGTAATTCCGTTTTGTTGCGATGTCCTGAATGTTTTCAAAGGCCTTTGCAGTTCCTATGTCAAGAAAGTCAATATTTTGAACTTGGTTAACTTGTCCAATGATTGCGTTAAAACCGATGATATATTGAATTGAGGTTTTAAGTATATGTTTTACAGAACCTTCTTCAATTTTGTAGCTGATATTCGGTCTGTCTCTCTTGTCGCCCGGATAAAGCAAATTTTCGGCATTTTCGAGCATAGTAATAATCTCCCGAATGTCGTAATTGTCGGGTGATAGGTCAAGGTTTCCCTTCGAACCTGTTATTTTTATCTCTATGAAGCCAATTTTTTCCACCTTACAAAGGTAATATTTTTAGGGGTTGGTAGTCAATTTTTGTTGTTACTTTCCTGCTAATCTGTCGTTTTAGAATGACCGATAATCGGGTCAGACAGGGGAATCTCACCCCTGCCTTCCCACAGAACCGGACTTGAAAGTCTCCCTTCATCCGGCTCTTCATGTTCTTTGTCGCTGTGAATATACTCATGGTTGTACCAATATCCAATATTCAAACAGATTCGGAGTTACCCTCGCTCAGGCGCATTCGTAACGCATTCGAGACTACTTTGCAATATGTGAATAGTTGAACAGCGCACCAACACACATAGTCAAAGGCACGCGATGAAACCGCGCGCCAGTGTGGGTTTCGGCACCTCCCAAATACCGGGCAACAGCAACAAACAACAACATTGAAAAACCATAGACTTTACCGCTGAAAGCCAACACGGTTGGTTCAACAGGGGCTCAAATCGCAGTTAGGTTCCTGAGCGTGCCGAAGGACTGCAACTGCGTTTGAGCTTTAGATGTTGTGCGGACGTACTTTCTTTTTCTGTCCGTGCGTTGACTCAGACACACTTATTGACAAGCTTTGAATGGTGCGTTTGGCTTGAGCGGCTTGGCAATGTGTGTGGCTGTTGAGTGTTGGCATTTTTTTTTAAAATAGTTTCGTTTGGATTTCAACTTTTGGATGAAAAGTTCCGATAATCATAAAGGGATTGTGAGAAACATAGTGGTTCTTCTGAGTTGTCCCCAAATAGAAGTGAAGGTCTTTTGTCATGGCAAAGTCGTCAAAGTACTTTTTTCGTACATCTGCTATCGCCTTTTGCTCATTTCCTTCGTGTCGGGCCAAACAGTTCCAAAATAACTGGCCTGTTTCCCAATCTTCAATCATCATTTTACTGGCCTGACCTTGATTGTCCTTCAACCGAAATTTGAATTTATAAGGCAATTTTTTTACGACTTCAAACTTGTTTTCGAAGAGATTCTGCTGAGCTAAAACAGCTTTCTGTTTTGCACTCCAATCCCGTTCAACTGGCTCTGCGTAAAAGTCCAAAATCTCAGTTGGTTTAAATACTGCCAAAGAAGTACCAATATTCTTGTCTTTAGCTTCTGCAATGAGTTCAGGCAAATTGTAATAAATCTTACCCAAGCAAAATTTCTTCCGTTCTTCCCAATTTCTCGCGGTATCGATATGTCCAACTACATTGATCTCCGTTTCCAAGGTCACAGGCCTGAAGCTTTCTGGACGGAAATCACTTTTGTTTTTCACCAAGTCTAATTCAATCCAATCGTATTTCTTGTATTGCTCAGTGTACGCTCTTTTGCGAAACGGAATTGGATATATCCGAACCCAAGTTCCATCTTCACGAAAACCTGCGGTGCAAACCAATTCATCATATTTGGAAGAAATGGTCGGATAGGTTTTTACGGTGATGAGAACTTTTGTCAATGCCATTTTACAGATGTTTTAGTTGATAACTAAAATCTGGGGATTGTTCAATAACATCTGCCAAATGCGACCTATGACATTGACAAGGTTCTGCTTCAAAACAAGTGAGCGCAATTCGCTTGTGTTGTTTTAATAAGCCCAAAATATGCTGCTGAGCTTCCCTAGTTTCTGACAAAGTTGTCTTTCGATAATCTGTGAACAAGCGGTCGTAATCGGCTTGTGTTTCCAATTGCTGGCGTTTGTCTGAGTTGATACCCACTTCTGGGATGTGCAGGTATTCAATCCCTAAGCTGTCACAATACCGTTTTAGCAAGGTTTTACTAAAACCGAATTTCATACTTAATGGGTTTTTCCGTACGTCAACCAAGAGTTTCACATTATTTTGGACGAGCTTTTGCAAGTATTTCTCTAAAGAAATGCCTTCATAACCAATAGTAAACAAGGTAGTTTCTTCTTCTTTGGGTCTTGCTTTCTCTACACGCTCATATAATACACCTGGCAAAACATCCTTGGCTATGGTGCTGCGAATAGCGTAAAACGGGAAATTCAAGTAAGTGTGTTTTATGAGTGCATTGATGCTCATTGACCCGTAATCTGCTACCACTTCGTTTAATAACTGACGGTCTGCAACTTTTAACTCTTTGAAATAGTTAGCAGTATCAGCTTTTTCGTATTTGTTTTCAGATTCTAATAAGAAACCCTTTTTGACCATGGTATTCATGTCCGCTTTCGCAGAATAGGAGTAGCAACCAAACTTATAGGGCACAAAATCATACTCGGGAATTTGCTTTTTCATCGCATACAAGAACAGTAATTTTTGGAAGCGTAGCTTTTCTACTTCTCCACCGAGTAATTCAATTAACCCCAATATGACTTTTCGTCTGTAAAACATGCTGTAAAGTTACTCTGTTTCAAATTCCAATTTCGGCAAGCCTTCCACAATCTCTACGGTTTGCACACTTACATTTATAACGCCAGCCCGTCCCACAACCCCCA